>QEVD01000543.1 GCA_003576975.1 Candidatus Zhuqueibacterota bacterium | reverse complement strand
TTTTTGCAGAGCAGCGCTACTTCAACGAGAAGCGCTGGCTGATGAATCGCATGATCAGCGGCTGGGGCGTGGTGTGTGGACTTGATGTGATCTACGATCCCCAGAACCGCGCGCTCATTGTGTCGCCGGGATTGGCGATTGACTGCCACGGCCGGGAGATTTTGATTTGCGAACCGCAAACCGTCAAGTTGGCGGTGCTCGAGCCGCCGTGCGATCCCACACCGGAGCCGCCGCCCCACGACGAACGCATCGTGTTGTGCCTGGAATATCACGACTGCAAAACCGAGCCGGTGCAGTTGACTGCAATGGCGTGCGGCGGTGAAGAGCGCCAGGAGTTCAACCGCATCCGCGACAGCTTCAAGCTGCGGTTGCGGCATGAGAAAGACGTTCATCTGCCGTCGCCCTACGGCAGGCTTTGCCCGCTCATGCACAACAAAGAAAGCGGCAAGAACGAAACGCTGCATGGCTACCTGTGCCGCGAACTCAAGGAGGGCTGTCCGGACTGCAATGAAAAGGCTTGCCTTGTTCTGGCAAGGATTGTGATCCACGGCGACCTGCACATTCCAGAATTGCCGGAGGCGCACGTGGACGCCTGCTTCAAGCGCCGGCTGGTGTACAGCAATCCCGTGCTTTACGATTTGATTCATTGCTTTCATGGTGACCTGCCGCATGTCATTGACATGAGTTGGAAACAGCATCATGCCGTTGAGGGAGTGTCATGGGATGACTTCGTTAAACTCATGACCGAGGGATTGAGCGTCGAGTTCGATTTACCCATGAACGACACGACCATCAACAAGCGCACGTTTCAAGTCGCCGTCATAAACGAGGACGAAAACACCGGCTATCGTCTCAAACGCTTTGTGCCTGCCGAAAGCGTCGAGTATCATCCGCACCCGCATGGCGGCCGCGCGACGTTTCACGTGAGTGAGCGCTGGCGCATCGACGAGCTGCAGGGTTATTCCATTCCCCGGCGGCATGGCGCGGATATCGAGATCATTCTGCGCGGCAGTTTGATTACGGGCGCCCACGGCAAAGCTCTGGATGGCGATTTTGTTGGCGGGAAGTTCCCCTCCGGCAATGGCGTGCAGGGCGGAGATTTCATCAGTTGGTTTTCAGTCGCCCCCGGACCTGAACTCAAGAGACAGTAGATCCAATTTCGTTGACAAGGAGAGACACCATGAAAGATAAAGCGCAGGAGAAACAATGCGAGTTCAACCACTTCAAACGGGCTCGCTATTTTCACGGCATGCTGTTGAGCGACCGTGATTTTCGCGATGAGCAGAGCTACCATCGCGAGAAGCGAAAACTGGCCAACAAGATGCTGCACGGCTGGGGCATTGTCTGCGGCCTCGGACTGGAGTGGGAAGAAGGCAAGAAATGGATCACGGTTACGCCCGGAATGGCGCTGGATTGCCATGGCAACGAGATCATGGTCTGCGATGCCGTCAAGCTCGATCTCGACGCGCTGCTGTGCCCACCGCGAACCGCTACCTTGCCAGATGATCCCTGTCGTGAAGTGCCGGCCGAGGGCAAGACTTACTACCTGACCATCGGTTATGAAGAGAGGATGATCGACCCGGTTTCTGTTTATGCACCGGGCGGCGGGTGCGATGAAAAAACGTGCGAGCATTCGCGTTATCAGGAGGGATTCTGCCTGCAATTGGAGAGCAATATGCCCTCATCGCCTCGAGTTCAGTATATCAATCCCAGCCTGTATGAAAGATTGAAGGAATGCGATCCTCGCGACGTCGGTTGCCGTCAGGAAAAGGTTGAAGAATTCATGGCACACCGTTATCCGAGCAATGCTGAAACCGCGAACAACGGTGACTTTTGCCATCTGCCGCCGCCCTGTCCGGCCTGCTGCCCCGAGGCGCATCATTTGGTTTTGGGAACTGTGACGATCAAAGAAAGCGCCGGAAAAAAGATGGTGAGCAGTGCCGCGCTTTCAAGCCGGAAATATGTGCTCACGCCCGGCATGCTGCAGTATTTATTCCTTTCCATGTTCGACGGTGCGCCGAATTTCCACGCCGTCATCACGGGTTTGGAGGAGTTTTTCAACGCCGCCAAAGCCGCAACCGCGGTCGACGACGCTGCTGATAATATTCGTTTGTTCATCACCAATCCCATCGCGGCGCTTTGTCGCATTGGAGAATATTATATTAGGCCACCGCAAGCTGAGCAGCCATTGCCGGCGGCAGCGGCAAAAGCTGCAGAGCAGGTGCCCGCAGTCGAAGCAGCAACGGCAGAAGCGCCCAATGGCGACAAGGCGAAGAAAGCAAAGGGCGGCAAGACAAGAAATGATGACCCACCGAGGTGAAACATGATTCTGCTCAATTGGCTGACCGTCACCGGACTGCTGCTGTGTCTGTGCGGGGTGGTGATTTTCGCTTTGGGATTCGTCATTCCGAAAGTGCAGGCTCTCGAAGTCGGCGTCGCGCGTATTCCCGGAGAAACCGCGGAGGAAAACCTCGGGCTGCCGGCGGTGTGTGATCGGCGGCGCATGGCGCGGCGGGCGTTGTGGGGACTGCTGTTTCTGGTGGCCGGTTTCATGGTGCAAATCATTGGGCATATGCTGCAATGGCCGCTGCCGCAGTGAGTCCGCCGCGCTTGCGCCCAGCGTAATGTCTCAGTTATTGGGGGAAAATTGTGATGTCACGCTGCAAGCATCTTGTGGCGATCAAGGACGTTGCTGAAGGTGAACAAGATTTGCAGAATGAGTTTTCTTCTCCCGCCAACTGCGGCAATACCGTCAATCAGCTCTTGTGGCTGATAAGAAAACTTTGCATTTTGGATTGAAAATCAAATGGATTCGCGGGCGAAATCTGCGTTGAGCATTGAAGCGGCGCCGCGATCCATTTTTGTCATGTAGCGTGCCAGATTCTACCCATGGAACGCCAGCAAACCGCCCAAACCACTCCCGCCCCTCCTCAGAGGAGTTCAACGCCGGCTGTGCAGCCGGCGTCTCCCCAAGCTACGTCCCTGCCGGATTTTTTGGAGATGCAGCAAACCCTCGGCAATCAGGCGGTGCAGCGGCTCTACCGCACTGGCGTTTTGCAGGCCA
>QEVD01000542.1 GCA_003576975.1 Candidatus Zhuqueibacterota bacterium | reverse complement strand
TTTTCAAGCTTGTTGCGTTTACGGCCGAGCAGGCGTTCCACCTCGCGATAGGCTTTATCAATAATCGTGCGCACTTCTTCGTCAATCTGACTGGCGATTTTTTCGCTGTGCGATACGCCGCCCATTTCCATGCCGAGAAACATGCCGCGTTTGTCATTGGAATAAAACAACGGGCCGAGCCTCGTGCTCATGCCGTATTCCGTCACCATGCTGCGCGCGATCGCCGTGCTGCGTTCGAGATCGTTTTGTGCGCCCGTGGAAATTTCTTGGAAGATGATCTCTTCCGCCACACGGCCGCCGAGCAACACTTTCACACGGTTGATCAATTCCGTGCGCGTCATGAGATAGCGATCTTCCGTGGGAAGCTGCAAAGTATGCCCCAAAGCCGCTACGCCGCGCGGAATGATGGTGACGCGATGCACCGGATCCACGCCTTCCAGGCTCGCCGCGACGACGGCATGTCCCGCCTCGTGATAGGCAACGATTTCCTTTTCGCGCTTGTTGAGCACGCGGCTCTTCTTTTCCAGGCCGGCAATCACACGGTCAATCGCTTCTTCGAGATCGCGCATTTCGATCTGTTGTTTGTTGGCGCGCGCCGCCAGCAGCGCGGCTTCGTTGATGACATTCGCCAAATCTGCGCCCACAAAGCCGGGCGTGCGCGAGGCGATTACACGCAAATCAACATCCGGGGTGAGGCGGACTTTGCCGGCATGCACGCGCAAAATCGCTTCACGGCCTTTGATGTTCGGACGATCCACCACGATTTGCCGGTCAAAGCGGCCGGGCCGCAGCAACGCCAGGTCGAGCACCTCGGGACGATTGGTGGCCGCCATGATGATCACGCGATTGTTGGCATCAAAGCCGTCCATCTCGACGAGCAATTGATTGAGCGTGTGCTCGCGCTCGTCGTGGCTGTTGAAGGGGCTGGCGCCGCGACTTTTGCCGATGGCATCAAGCTCGTCGATGAAGATGATGGCCGCCTTGTGGCGTTGCGCTTGCTTGAACAAATCGCGCACGCGCGCCGCGCCCACGCCCACAAACATTTCGACGAATTCCGAGCCGCTGAGCTGATAAAACGGCACACCCGCTTCGCCCGCTACCGCGCGCGCCAGCAAGGTTTTGCCGGTTCCCGGCGGCCCGAGCAACAGCACGCCTTTGGGAATGCGTCCGCCCAGCGCAATAAATTTATCCGGCTGCTTCAGAAACTCCACCACTTCCCGGACTTCTTCCACCGCTTCGTCAACGCCGGCAACGTCTTTAAACGTGACTTTGGTGTTGCCTTCGACATAGATTTTTGCCTTGTTTTCGCCGATCGACATCAACCCGCGCTGCGGATTGAAGCGGCGCGAAAGCGCGCTCATGAGAAAAAAGATAAACACAAGAAAGAGCAGCGTCGCAGCGAACATAAACAGCATATCTTGCCACCAACCATCACTCGCTGCACCGGCATAAGCCACACCCGCAGCTTCCAGATCTTTGATCAAATCAGGATCATTTATCGGCACGGTGAGAAATGCGGTTTCACCCGGTCTGGCCTCGTCGCGCGCCCAAAATTTGCGCAAAAAGCCGGCAGGCGGAGCAGTCGTGGAATCGGCGCGAAAGTACCCGGAAATTTCGTCGCTGGTGATCGTGCACCGCGTGATTTTTTGGTCGCGCAGCAACGCTTTGAATTCGCTGTAAGGAATCGTGGCGGCTTGTTCGTCGCCAAAAATTTTGGGAATGAGGTATGTGAGCAGCAACGCGCCGGCAAACAACATCAGCCAAAAACGGCCGCTGAAACGCGCTTTTTTGTCTTCCTGTTTGGGAGATTGCATTTTACCCTGAGATTTTTTATGGCAAAGATATAGCCACAGCCTAGCAAAGTCAAGTGAAATGCCGTGACATTTATGATGCTTCGGTTAACATGAAAGATGACATAATCATGTGAAGTTCACAAAGGTGCCCGCGCCGCCGGCTGAGCCAGCCGAGCCGGTGGCTGAGCTTGTCGAGCCGCAGGCCGAGCCTGTCGAAGCCCACTTCAACGAGAACAAATGGTATTAAGATGCAGTGTTATGCAAATAAGTTGGCTCGGCCGTTCCGACCGTCAGGCTTTCGGTGTCACTCCGGACACATACTCAAGCTGAAATTCTGCTTGATTTTCTAGGCCGGATGATTTATCTTAGCCGGTCTTTTTTGAAAAAAGCAATACCTCTCGCGGGGCATAGCGTAGCTTGGTAGCGCGCCTGCTTTGGGAGCAGGAGGTCGCAGGTTCAAATCCTGCTGCCCCGACGCGCATCAAATGGAGTTGTGAAGCAGTAACATTTTGAGATGACCGGAGAATTGCTTCTGCGTACTCCTTCACAAATACTCCATTTTTTGATTTTGCGCCAGTAGCTCAAGTGGATAGAGCAACAGCCTTCTAAGCTGTGGGTTGAGGGTTCGAGTCCCCCCTGGCGCACAGTTGACGGCGTTGCGAACCGCGCTGCCGGCTGGCTGAGATGGTGAGTGTAGCTCAGTTGGTTAGAGCGCCAGATTGTGGTTCTGGTGGTCGGGGGTTCAAATCCCCTCACTCACCCTGATTGAAAATGATGCAATGGCTGTCTGTTCTTGCAAAAATTTCAACGTGTTTTTGTGCGTCCCCTTCGTCTAGTGGTAAGGACTCAGGATTTTCAATCCTGCAACACGGGTTCGAACCCCGTAGGGGACGCTTTTTTATTTCTCCCCCTCGATTTGATACCTCTCCAGCTTGTTCAAAAAACCCCGCCGGCTCAATCCCAATTTTTCTGCTGCTTGTGATTTATTACCGTCCGTTTCTGCCAATGCTCTTTTAATCATACGAATCTCGAGAGCTTCCACAGCCGCGGGCAAATTCGACATGTGTTCGAGCGGCGCTGCACTCCCGGTGCTGCCTCTGAGTTCTTGCGTGCTCCAGCTCGCGCACGTTGCCCGGCCAATGATACTTTTGCATGAGCTGCATCGCCGCCGGCTCGAATCCCGCCAGGCTTTTCCGATAAACCTCGACATATTTTTTCAAAAAATGATCGGCGAGCAACGGCACATCGCCGCTGCGCTCGCGCAACGGCGGCAGCCGCAGAATAATCACCTTCAAACGGAAAAACAAATCTTCGCGAAAACTTCCAAGTTTCACCAATTCTGCCAGGTTTTGGCTGCTCGCCGCAATCACCCGCACATCGACTTTTTGCGCGGTATTGCTGCCGAGCGGGCGGACTTCGCCCTCCTGCAACACACGCAAAAGCTTGGCCTGCAATGGCAGCGGCAGATTGTTGATCTCATCCAAAAACAGCGTGCCGCCGTCCGCCTCTTGCAGCAGGCCTTTGCGATTTTGCGTTGCTCCCGTGAACGCGCCCTTAACATAACCGAACAATTCGCTTTCCAGCAAATTGTCGGGAATGGC
>QEVD01000541.1 GCA_003576975.1 Candidatus Zhuqueibacterota bacterium | reverse complement strand
ATCAATCAAGAAATGATACGGGATGTCGATCCATTTTTTCTCAGTGCGCGACCAATTTTGCAAATTGACGAGATACTCCGGCGTTGGTTTGTCGCCTTTATATTCTTCTCCGCCGTGATGAAGTGTGATGACCTTGATCTCGTGCGTTTTGTGTGAATCCGCCGCCGCGGCGCCGCCCCATTGCGCCACAGTGATGATTTCACGATCGAGTTGCGCGAGGCGGCTCAATCGGGAGGAAGCGCAATTCTGCATACTCAGCAGCAACGGGAAGAACAGCAGCACTTGCAAAAGGTGTCGTCGTTTGGCAGGGCATGGTTTCATGGAAGCTCGTCGTGTTTCTATTTCTTTAAAAAGTGACAGAGGAAGGTTGCCTAGGTGGATTAAGAAATCAAAGTTAGAATAAAATTCTGAAAGTGTTTCGCCCACTGAAATGAAATCCCACTGAAAAGGCTTTTCTCTTTCTGTGGCAGTTCTACGTCTGTGGGCGAAGTTTTCAGCGCTGCTCGAAGAGCTTAAATTTTCAGCTTGTCTGAAAATCGGTGTAGCCCTTTACAAATGGATCTTTGTCTTCATTTCGCAAAATGCGCCATGAAAAACGAAGCATTCGCGGTGCCGTCCATGATTGGCTCGTTGGTGGAATAATCCCAGCGATCGTCGTGATAAACCACAAGATCAGATTGAAATGCGGCATAAGGATCTTCACGCGACAGGCGTATGCCCTTCAGGCTCTTGAAGATGCTGGTATACACCGGCCCGTCATTTAAGCCCCCGGTGATTTCCCTGCCGGTTTTGTCGGCGATCACGCTGTGGGGAAATTGCGGTGTGTTTCCGCCTTCTTGGGGAATGCCGACGAACGCACTGATGCCCCACGGATTGCGGCCGAGCAGCCAATCCCGATTCTCCAAAATGAATTGATGATACTGCTTGTCGCCCGTCATCTTTTCATAAGCCAAGCCGTGCGCAATGAAATCTGTGACCAAATTAAAGGAGCACCAAATGAACGGCACGCCCATGCGATAGGGATTTTGCTGGGCGCGCCGCAGAACGCCCTCGAGACCGTGGCGATAATAACCGGCGAGCGTGTCTTGCAATGCTTTGTCCACCAGCGGATACAGGGCATAATGCCCGAGATTGACATAGGGATAATATTCGTAGTGATTGGCGGTATCCGCGCCCATCCACGAGGTGGTGTTGATCAAGCGCGCAAAATTCTTCGCCTCTTCGAGATAGGAAGCCGCACGCGTCACTTTGAACATCTCCGCCGCGCCCCATTCCATATCATCCGCCCAGGTGTTCTCGTAATAACGATACGGCGCGCGGCAGGGCACGCCTTCGCACGAGCCGGGTTGCTGCTTGCCCATTTCATAAACTTCTCTGCCTGCTTTGAGGCATTGCGCCGCAAAAGCGGAATCGCGCAAATCGTTTTTCCAAATATCCGCAGCCATCGCCATCGCGGCAGCGTAACGGCCGGCGAGATTGGCAATTCCGGTGGAAGTGTTTTGGTATTGCCCCAAGCCTTGCGGCTTGCCGGTGGCATAATAGACGACGCGATAACTGCCCGCGCCCCAGCCATAATCCGAAGTGTCTTGATGGGGCATGTCCCAGCCCATATGATCGCGATCATCCGCGACTTGATGAAAGAGTTGATCGGGCGCGGGATGCATTTTCAGCATCCAATCCAATCCCCATTTGGCTTCGTCGAGAATATCGGGGATGCCGTTGGGCCGCGGATGGCCGAGAGCATCGTATTCGTCTTTGAATTTGCCTTTGTTTTCGCGGTAAGAAAAAAGCAGGCGGCACACGGCATTGCCGGAAGTCAGCAAATAACGCAGGTAATCGCCAGCATCGTGCCAGCCGCCGCTAACATCGATGAACGTGCTGTCAGGCATCGGGCCGTACATCGTGCGACCGTCTTTCTTATGGCACACTTCATCAAGAAAGGGATTATAACCGCAGCGCTGCTGGCGCATGTAAGCGAGCAAAAGCTCATGATGGCGCGCGTAAGCTTCCGGGCCGACATTGAAAGGCAGGGATTCATACGTTGCGCCCGTGATGCGCAATTTGTAACGGCCGGTTTGACGAAGCGCGGTAAAATCTAAACGATAATGATGCGCAAAATTGCCGTAAACGCCCGTGTTGTTTCCCAATTTCTGCGGACCCCAGACACGCTTGCCAGTGACGGCATTGATGATCTCGAATCGCGCATTTGATAAAGCTTGATGCGAAAAGGCGAGGGCGATTTTGTCATCTTCGGGCAGATAACCGATTTGATTGGCGCGGAGATAAATGGTTTTGTCCTGTCCTTGAGCGCAGATGGCATCCCAAGTATTCAGCATAACAATTATTGCTACGGCCGGTACAAGTGTGAACGGCTTCAGGGTATTCATCGTTTTTTTGCTCCCGGATTGCGCGCCTCGCATCACGGCGAATGAAAGATAATGAAAGGGCTAGGATCTGTATTGCCGCCAGACGCGGCAATTTTATTTTGTTTGCTCTCGCAAGCAGCAAGCTTGTTTAATAATGAATTCTTTTTTGACGATGTCAATTGCTTTTTTAGGCAGAATTGTTTCGGCTTGCAGTTGGGAAGGTGGTTCAAGCATGGATTTTCCGGTTGAACCGTGACAAGAAGGCGCCGTTTCCGGCAGGAATGTTGTTCTTGCAATTGACCGGACAGCTTATATTTTATCAGCCAGCCAGCGAGAAACCAGCGCTTGCTTGTTCGAGAGCGAATTCCTAGAATCGATGACAATCGCGCGGAGTCGAGATGTCCGTACAAAGACTAGCAAACATTCCAGGATTTTCCATTGATCGCGTTGCCGCCGCTGCCGGAGATGATCCGGAGGTTTTGCGCATGGAAAATTTGGATACCGATCTCGCGCCGCCGGCAGAAGCGCTGGCCGCCACGCGCGCCTGCGCGAGGCGGTGGCGCAGCATCTCAATCGGCAAACGAAAAATCATTATGGCGTTGAAAATGTCGTAATCACAGCCGGCGGCACCGAAGGCATGTTCGATGTGCTGCTCGCAACGACTGACAATGGCGATGAAGTTGTTTTGACCGATCCCACTTATGCCGGAATGATTTATCGTGTACGCCTGGCCGGTGGTGTCCCCAGGCTTGTGCCCTTTGTCGCGCAGAAGAACGAGTGGCGGCTGGATCTCGAGGCACTGCGAGCAGCGGTTACCAACAAGACGCGAGCGCTCTTCATTATGAATCCTGCCATGCCTTGCGGCGCTGTGTTGCACGCCGAAGACTGGAAATCGCTGGCCGGGATTTGCCATCAGCACAATCTCTGGCTGATTTACAACGCGGCGATGGAGCGCATCTTGTTTGATCAACGGCCGTTCCTCCATCCCGCTGCGCTTCCGGGCATGGCCGAACGCACGATTACCATCGGTTCGGTATCGAAAGAATTTCGCATGATTGGCTGGCGCCTCGGTTGGGTGGTTGGGCCGCACGCGATTATGAACGACATTGCGCGCGTTCACATCTACAACGTGGTCACACCCACTGGCATTGCGCAGGCAGGCGCATTGGCCGCGCTGCAAGCATCGTTGAATGATTTGCAGGCTTGCGTCGCGGAATGGCAGCGCCGGCGCAATGTCGTTAACGAACAACTTGAAAAATTTGCCATGATCAGCGCCGCTGGTGGTTGGTCACAACTCTTGAATGTGAAAGAATTGGGTTATGATTCTTTCACCGCCTCGAAATTATTGTTGGAGAAAGGCAAGATCGCCGCAACGCCGATGCGCGATTGGGGTGAGAAAAACGGCGATGCGTTCGTGCGCCTGGTATTCAGCAATGAGCCGGTGGAACGGCTTGCGACGTTGAAAGATCGTGTCAATCGCGCCTTGGCTTAAAATCGCAAACCAAATTCCAAATCATGCGAAGATGCCAACGCGGCATGTCTGGCCGAAACAAGTGGAACATCGAATGGAGTTCGAGCAAGCGATGAATGAATCTGTATTGAAATTCTATGAAGATTTTGCCGGGGAATATCATCTCATCTTCGCCGATTGGCGCAAGGAAGTGTTGCGGCAAGGCCAAGTGCTGGACAATCTTATTCGAGAACAATTAGGCGAAACGGCGCGCACGGTGCTGGATTGCACTTGCGGCATTGGCACGCAAGCCATCGGTCTGGCTTCCTGCGGCTATGGGGTGCATGCCACAGATCTCAGCCCGACTTCGATCGAACGCGCCCGGCAAGAGGCGCAATCCTTCGGTGTGACATTACAGTTTGAAGTCGCAGATTTGCGCGTGCTCGATCGCCACGTAACAGATTTATTTGACGTTGTGCTTTCATGCGATAATGCCCTGCCCCATTTTTTGAATAATGAGGATTTATCTCTGGCAGTCGATCAAATGCGGGCGCGCTTGCGCACCGGCGGTTTGCTGATCGCGAGCATTCGCGATTATGATCTCGCTGTGCAAGAGCGGAAACGTCCTTTGGCGATGACCGCGCCTCTGCCCGGACAACAAGCTTCGCCGGACAATAGCCGTCCGACCTTGCCGCGCGTCTTCGACGATGACGACGGTCGTCGCATTGTTTTTCAAGTTTGGGATTGGTCGGATGATGGGCGTTTCTATACACTCAATCATTTTATCATGAAGCAGCGTGTCAGCGAATGGAAGACGACTCATCTCGTCACCCAATACCGTGCGCTGCAACGCCATGAGTTGAGTGAGATTTTGCGCGCTGCCGGTTTTTCGGAGATTCACTGGCACATGCCGGCCGAGAGCGGCTTTTATCAACCTCTGGTAACGGCTCGTAAGATTTAAGAGCGAACTCCGACTATTTCTTGGAATGCGAGGAAGGAATTTATCGTGAAATGAAGTTGGAAAGGAGAGGGCATGAACTTCGAAAACAAAGTCGTTATCATCACCGGCGGCACGGGCG
>QEVD01000540.1 GCA_003576975.1 Candidatus Zhuqueibacterota bacterium | reverse complement strand
GCATGGTTGTTTTCCGAGGGTGCGCTGCGCGCGACCCTCGGCTTTGTTGTTGAACGCCTTCGGCGTATTCGTGCGGCCCACACAGAACAGCATAGAACCGCAAAAACTTTTCACGCAAAGACGCAGAGCCGCAAAGGTTCCGCAAAGAAGAACCTTGCGGGTTCTTTGCGCCTTCGCGTCTTTGCGTGAGGCTTTTTCTTTTTCGTTCCGGCTCGTCCGGCTTAGGATTCGCATTTGCATTTCGCAAGCGGATAAACCGCAGCTCAAAGTAAATCGCTTCCGGATCGTATCAACCTAATGGATGTAAAAGCTTTTTAACAGTTGGGCTGTTTTTATCCGATGAAAAAACTGCTGTTAAGGCAACGATTTCCCTTTAAAGATTTAAAGAAACAAGGGTGTGGCCGAAGAGGCTGTTTTTGATCATAACGCATACTCAAAAACAGATGGTTAGCTTTACGGGCTATGTACCCAAAGTGACTTTCGGCCACACCTTTAACGATGCGCTTATCCCGGGTTTTTGCCTTTTATGTCAAACCCACCCGCCCTCATTTCATCAACACGAGCTTCCTCTGCGCGGTAAATCCCTGTCCTGAGTCTGCCGAAGGATCACCGGCTTTGATCACGTACAGATAAACGCCGCTCGCCACGCGCTCGCCGCGTTCGTTGGTGGCGTCCCACACAATGCTGTGCCTGCCGCTTGCCAGCTTGCCGCTTGCCACTTGCCTCACAAGCTGCCCGTTGGTGTTGAAGATCGACAGCGTCACGTCGCTGCTCACTGGCAACTGAAAACTGATCACTGTGCTCGGGTTGAATGGATTCGGATAATTGCCATGTAAAACATAGTTGTCGGGAATGCTGTTTTCAGCGTTTGCCACGCTCGTGGACGCCGAGCGGTACTTAAACAGCGTTTGCAGCGCGGCGTTCTGTGCGGCGTTGAGGGTCACCTTGGCGATCGGCTCTTTTGCCACGTCATTATAGAAATAGAAGAAAACGGTGGTATCAACGCCCAGCCCGTGAAAGCCGGCCTGAATTGCCACATCGGTAATGTCCAACCAACCGAGTGGGGGAATTTTGCCATCCAAGCGGGTTTCCCGGTACTGAGTACGTTTTTCCCGCAGCACGTTGTAGGCGCCGCCGGGTATGCTCAGGCTGCCCCAAGCGTCCACTACATCCAAACGGTTGATCGCAACCCGATAGCGGAGGGAGTCTGGCGTCACGGGCAATGCGGCTATTAATGCGGGCGGAAAGGCCGAGGGAAGAAATTTTTCAAGTATCCCGGACGAGCTGGCGTAGATGTCGAAAAAATTCAAAGGCGCTTGGCGCTCCGTCAGCGGCGGGTTATAGTTGAAGAGCGAATTTGAGACGAGGTCATACGGCGCAATGCCATAATAGGCTTGCAATTCAAACCGGTTGGCGGTCACATTGTAATACTCCTCCGCATGAGGCGTGGGCGGAAGTGTGACCAATTCGGCTCCGGACACTTGGCCCGACACGCTGCCTTCGCTTGCCGCGCGAAAGACGAAGTTTTGCGTAGCATCGACATTCAGGCCACTGAGGTCCCAGGTTTGGTTGCCGCCCGGCGGGGTGAAAATTAAATTGATGACAGAAGGCGAGTTAGCAATCGCCATTTTCAGCGTATCGCCTGCGCCGGGGAAGGTGGCGTTGGTGACGGTGATTTGAGCGAAAGCCGGTGCGCAGAACATGAGCGCAACGACGAGGGTTGTGGTCACGCTGAGAAAAACTGCATAGCGTTTCGGCGCATGTTTCATGACAATCTCCGAGGTGAGGTATTCATAGTTGAATAATAGATTCTTAATGACTCAATCAGGCTACATCATTTGATGCGCAAGTCGAACTTCGCGCGCGTTATTTCATCAATACGCGCTTGCGCTGCGCGGTGTGTTTGCGGATTGAAAATCGAAAGCGCAGTAATGAGCAATCTTCATGTCACTCCTCGGAGTTTGCCGAAACGGAGGAACGCACCTATAAACATTTCATCCCTACGGGATTGTGGTAGGTTCGAGAAACGATGATTGAGAATCGAAGAGCGCGAATTATCCCTCACGACTCTCAATCCTCAATCATCAATCCTACATCCTCGATCTTCAAAAACTCACTTCATCAAAACAAGCTTCCGCTGCGCTGTAAAAGCTTGCCCTGAGCCTGTCGAAGGACCGGCTTTGATCACGTACAGATAAACGCCGCTCGCCACGCGTTCGCCGCGCGCGTTCGTGGCATCCCATGTGAAGGTGTGACGGCCTGCACTCATCGCACCTGCAACGAGCTTCTTCACCAATTGCCCGTTGGTGTTGAAGATTGACAGCGTCACGTCGCTGGCCTCAGGCAGGGCAAAACTAATCGTCGTGCTGGGATTGAATGGATTTGGATAATTCTGTGACAATTCGTAGCTGGATACTGGTTGCTGGGTGCTGGTGACTTCTTCATCTTCATCAAAAGCAGATTTGGGCAAATCACCGGGTCCGGGCAATGAACCCAAAGACTCATGATGCAAGAACAAGCAATCGCGCTCGACGTAAATCTCTTTCGCGCAAATTGCGCCACGCAGTTGCGTATTCTTCACGAGCGTGACCTTTGCATTCGGCGCATTGAAGCTGCCGAGCAAATATGCCTCTTTGCCGAAACTCACAGAAGAAGTTTGCAGCGTGTTGAAGGCCACCAACTCGCTATCGCTTTCGCCGTTGGGCAACAAGCGAATCTCCGCTTCTTTGCCCAATTGCAAATTGCTCTGCACGTTGATGATCACGGGATCGCCGCTGGAAAGATCGATCTCAATCACGATGCCCGAACTTGCGCCGCGAAGTTCTTTCATGAAATACTCGCCGCTCGAAAGCTTGAGCTTGCCGTCGCTGTTCACAGTGACGATGCCATACGAATTCGGCGCGAGCGTGAGCGATTTGCCTTTCGCTACGGTTTTGTTCGGCCCGGAGATCGGACCATAACTCAAACTCGGCAACGGCTCGTTCGCCACCGGGCCAATCGTTTTCGTGCCGTTGATCGTGCCCGAATTGCTAACGCTCGGCGCTTTCACGTTGCCGTTGATCGTG
>QEVD01000539.1 GCA_003576975.1 Candidatus Zhuqueibacterota bacterium | reverse complement strand
ATTTCGAGGCGACATACACAAAGCCGAGACGAATACTATCGCCCGGCGCCACCAGGCCGTTGGAGCCGTTGAGGATATCGACGCCCAGCGCCTCCAGATCAATGTTGTTCCATTGCGGGATCGATTGCGCCTGTCCTTGTAGAATGACAAGTTGATTGCCGGGCGCGAATCCCGCGCGCGTCATGTCGGTTCGATCGTTCTCGCCGCCATCGTCATAAAACAGGATTTCATTACCGGAGGTGACTTTAATTTCATCCAGCGCGAACATGGTGCCGGGCGTGACAATCGAAAAATCGCCATTGTGAGAGAAGCGAATTTTGATTTTTGTGCCGATGAATGCCGCGAGGTTGAGCGAGTAGGTTTTCCAGGTCAACGCCGTCTCGCCATTGAACGAAATCAACGTTCGGTAACTGGCAAAATCATCGCTTGAAACTTCCACGGTGTTGAAATCAAAACCGGCCTCAGTGAGAGATTGATATTGAAATGAAACGCGCAATGGCTCTTGTGCGGTGGTGAGATCGATTTCCGGTGTGATCAGAAATTGCCGCACAAATTCAGTGTAATGCCCGGTGTCGGGAATGGTGCAGCGCCATGCGCTCAGTCCGCTGCCCGGCTCGAGTCTATTGAAACGCCATAAGTTCTCCGCACGGCCGGCATAGATGCGCAATTGCGCCTCGGGATCGGGCGCGTCCCAATCCAAAGCAAAATTCATGGCGACGTGGCGCAGCGGCCGGTCAAGGCCCGCGTCATTGACATGCTCGGGCAAAACGATAACCGGCGACAACAGCATGTCGGTTTGAATCGAGGCAGCTTCGGTTTCGTGCCAACTGTGTGAGGCGCTGCTGGCATTTCCGCTTTCATAGCGCCAGTCGCTTTTTCCGGCGTTGGCAAAACCGGGGCCTTGCGGCACACTGCCCCAGCCGGCCGTCACCTGCCAGGAATTTCGTTCATTTTCGAAATCATCAAAGAATAGAACAGTCGTGCGCCGGGCGCTCGAATGTATGCCGGGAAGCGCGCCGGTGGATATGCGCTTGTGCAGTTCCGAGAGCCGGATCGCTTTCTCACTCTTTTGTTTGTCGCGACTGGCATCTGAGGCATAGACGAACAGAGTGCTCGCCAGCAAAAATCCGAAGAGTAACGAACCGCACCAGGCGCGGCAGAGCATGATTCCTCCGAAGGCTTCACCAACGTGAGCAGGTTTTGTAAGCCTATATCTACCGGCAACCGAGGCGGTTGCAGTTCGCAAAATTTGCGCCGGACTATCTTACCGGCTTCGAAAAAGCACCGATTAAATGAACGGTACGATGGAGTTGCAAATCGACTTTGTCATTTGTATATTTTACGGCGTCACATGATTTTCTAAAACTAAAAACTAGGTTAGTGATATGCCCGAGATCAGCCGTTTTTTCGGCATCGTCATCCGAATGTATTATGACGATCACGGCATCCCTCATTTTCATGCAAGCTACGGTGATCATGAGGCCAAGGTCGGCATCAATCCGATTCAGGTAATCGAGAGTGAAATTCCAAAAAGAGCTTTGTCTTTGGTGTTGGAATGGACGGCTTTACATCAGAAGGAATTGGCAGAAAATTGGAAACTGGCCCGGGACGAACAAAAATTGAACAAAATTATTCCATTGGAGTAAGGCGATGCTTCCAAAAGTTATTCATGTTCGCCATGTTGGCGGCTACAAATTAGAGTTTTCCTTCTCAGACGGCCTCAAAGGCATATTGGATTGGGGACCCAGATTAAGGCGTGCGAAAGCCGGCGGTATTTTTGAGCCGTTGCAACGCCCGAAGTATTTTGCCCAGGTCGAATTGTGGGAAGGAACGATCCGCTGGCCTAACGGCGCAGACGTTTGCCCGGAGATGCTTCATGAAGAAATTAGCGCCGGGTTGAATGTGCATGGCGAAGCTCGGGAGGCTATGCCCACCTTCGCAGAGTATTCGTGATCGCCAGTCTCAACGGATGACTTTTTCGGTTTGGAACGAAGATTGTGCAGTGAAGGGCTTGTACCTCAACACAAAGGCCTTTCAGGTTTTTGAAGCCTGAAAGGCCTTTGCGTTTTACTGCTTCTACTCAAACCAATTGAACTACTTCATCAAAACCATCTTCTTCATCTGCGTGAAGTTGTTCACGGTCAAGCGATAGAAATAAACGCCGGAGGTGTGTTTCTTGGCGTCCCACACCACGGTGTGGAAGCCCGCCGGCATATTGCCATCGACCAGCTTCTCAATCTCCTGGCCCAGCGAGTTGAGGATCGTAATCACGACTCTGCCGTGTTCCGGCAATGCAAATGTGATCGAGGTTTGCGGGTTGAACGGATTCGGATAGTTGTTGCCCAAACCGTATTCCGTCGGGAGGGCGCTGACCGGACGATCAGCGACGCCCGTGGTCACGATGGGCACCTCGTTGGAGAATACGCTCATGTTATCGGCATAGTCTTTCGCCGTTACGGCATAAACATAAGAGGTATTCGATTGCACCGTGTTGTCTTGATACTGCAGATCCGTCACCGTTGCAATTGCTTCACCAAAAGCAGTTTCGCTCGACAACCGGCGATAAACCGAGTACGAGGCCGGCTCTTCGTTGTCCGGCTGCGTCCAGCTCAATTGCACCACGCCGGCTTCGAAACCGCCGCTCAACGCCGGAGCATTCGGCGGCAGATCGTCGGTGGAGGTGCCACAAGCTTCGTTGGAATTGGCAAACACCGCAGGATTGGCCGTGTGAGCAGAAACCATGAAGCAGGTTTCCACGCCGTCCGCCAACGTCGGGGCGACATAGTTGTAGTCCGGATCGGAATGCGCCAACACGCTCGCGATGAAATCCCAGGAAGTGGCTGAGCTGACATCATAGAAACGCGCACCCGGCTTCAAGGATTTGACATCGGCGCTGATACCGTAATGCGTGATCGGCACGCCCGCAATACCGCCGTCGTTCGGCGAACGCGTCCAGCTTACACGCACTTGCTTGCCTTGATCATCGGGAATGTCATTTACGCCACTCAGAGTAGCTGCTTGCACGCCCTTGCCGCTGACAGCCACGCCCCAAACCGTCCAGTCAGCGTCATTGATTGCTTGATAACGGAAGCGAATCCAAACGTTGGAATAGCCTGCAGCCCAGGGGGTGATATTTAAAACAGCCGGTCTCATATTCGCTGAAAAGAAGGCCGGACCACCGTAATTTTGGCCAGTTTCAGGATCGACGCCGCGCAAACGCTCGGAGCCGGGGATATCATTCCAACTTGCGCCGCCATTATTGCTCACGCTTACTGAGAATCTGGTAAAGTCAAAGCCTCCGACGCCTAAAGCTTTGAAGGTAAGCCAAGCGGTTGAGGCCACGCCGCTGAAATTGAGATTGGGAATGATTAAATCTTCATCCTGGGGCCGGCCCAACGAATCGAATTGCACGTATGCGCCGGTGTAGTTAACGCCCAGGTTGGCGAACGGCACCAATGCCGAGGCCGTGGTTTGCCAGGTCACAACGCCGGGTTCGGATCTCGAGGTATTGACCTGGAATCCGCGCGTGACCAATTGTGCAGGAGTCGCAGCAGCCGGCGCGTCCCACAATGCCGAGGAGAACAACACGTTG
>QEVD01000538.1 GCA_003576975.1 Candidatus Zhuqueibacterota bacterium | reverse complement strand
TTTTCTAATTCGCGGTTATTAGCGTTCATTCGCGGTTTGAGATATGGGAAGTTGTTTAATTCTGAGACCTTAATTTTTCTAAATGCCAAAGATGACCACTTGTCCCTGGCGCGCTACGCTGGTGCGAAGCGCTTGAGCCAGCGCCTTCGTGATCACGTCGAGATTGCGATTTTCCATGGAGCCGGAGAGCGTGCGCTGCAGCAAGCTTTTGTCTTTAACCTCCACCTTCACGCCATATGTTTCTTCCAGGCGGCGAATAATGTGCTCAAACGGCGTATCTTCCAGAACGAGTTCATCACGCCACCAGGTGGTGTAGAGACCGAGATTGACAACATGCGGCTGCAAGACACTGTCGCCCTTTTGAAACTGGAGCATCTGCTTCGGATTCAGAAGAATTTTGGCAGCCGGAGTTTCTTCGGCAGCCGTGGAATCGGCCACGGAAACCTGCACGCCGCCTTCTTCCACCACAACGCGTGTACCCCGGCCGCGCTCATGCACGACGAAGCGCGTTCCCACGACTTGAATGTCGCCGTCATCCGTGTGCACGATAAAATCATGTTGCGGCCCTTCCGGCCGCGAGGCCACGTCAAAATAAGCTTCGCCTTGCAACTCAAATTTTCTTGCCGTCGCCGGACTCCATGCGGCGGGATAACGCAAACGCGAATGCGCATTCAAAATGATGATCGTGCTGTCTGGCAGATTGATTCGGGCGCGCTGGCCAAAATCGGTTGTGACAATTTGCTCGGCCAATTCTTCGGGAGAGGTTTGAATCGGCAGGGCACGCCACAGCCAGAGCAGCAGCAGCGAGGCCGCGATCGCCATTGCGCCGAAACGCGCCCATACCAAAAGCCGGTCATGTTTTTTGTGGAAGGCTGCCCGGCGCGCAGTCAAAGGACGGATCGAAGCGGTTTTAGCCGCCGACAAATGCAAGCGAATGCGAAGCTTCTGCCATTCTTGTTCAACCTCCGGCAGCGCCGCTGAACGAAAGTTCGCCATTTTCCATAATGCGAGAGCCTGCTCATATATTATCTGGCGTTCAGGGTTTCCGCTTAACCATGCGTTCCATCGATCTTTTTCTGCGCTGCCGGCGTTTCCGAAAAGCCAGCGCTGGAACGATTCGTCTGACAGCAATGACTCAACTTCTCGAATGAATTCAGCCATCTTCTATTCTTCCTGGGAAATCATGATTTTTCAGCATTTTTCAGCCGAGCGCGACATAAATATTCACATTCATCTCTAGAGAGAAGCAAAAGAGAAAAATGTAACGGTGTTTTTCTGATCTTTTTTTAAGGAGGAAAATTACGGGCGAGGCAAGAGCAGGGCGCGCAAACGATGGAACGCTTCCGAAACATAATTGCGCGCCACCTGCGGAGAGACGTTCATGATGCCGGCGATTTCGCGATAGGCCAAACCGACATTGGTTTTGAGATAGAGGGCTTCGCGCATGCGCGGCGGAATTTCTTGCAGCGCCTGATTCAGCGCCTGCTTCTCCGCTTCTTCCTTTTCCTGCATAATGAGAAACTCTTCCGGAGAAAAACTTTCGGCCATCTCTTCCAGCAGGTGTTGCTGATCGGATTCCTGCCGCCGTTGTTGCTGCGCCAGAGATTTGAGCAGATGGCGGCGCAACGCGACCAGCAAATATGCGCGCACCGAATCGACCGCTGCAAGCGTTTCCCGTTTTTCCCACAGGTAGGCAAACACTTCCTGCATGCCGTCTTTCACCAGCTCGGCTTGCTGTGTCAGCTTGAGGCCGTAGTCGTAGAGCCTGGGATAATGAAGGCGGAAGAGCGCAGCCAACGCTTGATCATCTCCGGCTAGCATGCGTTGCCACAAAGCCCGATCATCCTGCAAGGGTTCGGCTCTCCCTTCGTGGTCATGCCATCTGTGCGGAAGCATTCAGCAATGATTGAGGAAATTAAAGAGTGCAGCACAATTTGCATCGTGAACTTTAAAATGTCAAGGCTTTCATCCCGGCCTTTTTGCCGTTGCGTCCCCGGGCTAAAATAATTGTGCTTGGCATTTTTGCATGTTATATTCGCGCCACGATTTGCCGTTTTACGGCAGAACTGCCTGGAAGTTTACCTCCAAAGAAAGGAAGCATGAGCCACAGCTCCGGCAACACCGCTTCGCTGCAAGTTGCGCTACTTCTCGCCACGCCTTGCATCCCAACAGCGCATTTAAATATCGTCCGACCTCCGCGTTTAATCACATGCCTCAAGGAGAGCCTATGCACGCTTTCAATCTTCCCACCTCTCAAGACATTGCCTTTTACAAAGAGCAAGGTTACTGGCTCAGTCCCCAAATTTTTTCCGCCGAAGAACTAAAGGAATTTCGCGAGCATCATCGTAAAGTCGTCGCCGGTGAATATGAAACCCAAAGGCCGCCGTTGAGCCGCGATCCGCAGCCGGGCGATATTTCCAAGCTTGTGCAGGTTAACAATGCCTATTGGACGGACGCGACCATCGCCCGTCTTGTGCTCGATGCGAGAATCGGACAGATTGCCGCCCGTCTCGCCGGCGTGAAAGGCATTCGCCTTTGGCATGATCAACTGCTCTACAAACCGCCGCAAAGCGGCGTGGCCGGCAACATCGGCTGGCACCAGGATCAAGGTTACTGGCAATGCCTCGATAGCAACGCCGCAATAACCGCCTGGGTCGCGCTTGAAGATGTCGATGAAGAAAACGGCTGCATGGAGTTTGTTCCCGGCAGCCACAAATGGGGATTGCTCGGCGAGGATCATTTCTATCAGCAAGACATCGAAGCGCAGATCAAACGCATTGAAGAAAAAACCGGACGAACCTTTCGTACCGTGCCGGGTGTACTGCCAGCGGGTTGCGTAAGCTTTCATCATAATCTCACCATTCACGGCAGCCGCGCCAATCTCAGCACGCGGCCGCGCATTTCCATCGCCATTCACTTGATTCCCGACGGCGCACGCTACCGCGCCGGCACGTCATCGGAAGATCATTCCAGCAATACTTTGCGCCAACCGCGCCCTGGCGACTTCTATGCCGGGCCGTACTTCCCGGTGCTTTATCGCGAAGGCGAGCCTTCTGCCAACGTCTGGGCGACGGTTGAAGCATAGG
>QEVD01000537.1 GCA_003576975.1 Candidatus Zhuqueibacterota bacterium | reverse complement strand
GGCAGCGGGAGGCACTGCCGTCTATCCCGAATCCATTTCTCCAGACATTCAGAAATTGAATGATGACAAAGGCAAAACTGTCACCGCGCTGCAGACCGTGGGTCTCAAACGTTTTCACGGCAGCGTCATTCTCGACCCCACGCGCGTTGGCCGTGACGCTGGCCGCATCGCCGACGAAGTGATCGCGCATCTGGCCGGCTTGGTCGGCGCGAAAGTCAAAGTTACGCTGGAAATCGAGGCGGAGATTCCCACCGGCGCGCCGGAGAATGTCGTACGGATCGTTACCGAAAACAGCCGGACGTTGAAGTTTGTGAGCCAGGGGTTTGAGAGGGAGTAACTGATCATTACGCCCCCAATTCACTTAATCCCCAACCGCTTGCACATGCGATGATAATTGGGCGGGGCCAGGCCGAGAATGCGCGCCGCTTCGGCGTCGGAGCCGGCGCTTTCGCGCACGAAACGGAAATATTTTTCCTGCACCAGTTTTTCCATGTCCCGCCAGGGAATGATGCGCTCTTGACTCCACAACCCGCGACTGGAAAGATCGTCATGCGCAACATCGGGTTTTATGTTCAGAGCCGTTTTAACCTGCGGCAAGGTGATGATCTCGGCGCGGCTGAGCAGCAGGCGTTGCAGCACGTTTTGCAACTGCCGCACATTGCCGGGCCAGTCATAATGCCGCAAAAAGTGCGAAGCTTCTTCGTCCAAGCGCGGCGGTTCTTGATTCATTTGCGCGCTAAAAATTCCCAGGAAATGCTCGAGCAAAACCGGAATGTCCTCGCGCCGTTGCGCCAGCGGCGGAACAAAAATCGAAACGACATTCAAACGGTAATACAAATCCTCGCGGAAGCGGCGTTCTTCAACTTCCTTTTCCAAATTCGTGTTGGTGGCTGCCATCACGCGCACATCAACCTCGATTTTTTCCGTGCGCCCGATTTTGTCAATCTCGCGCTCTTGAATCACACGCAACAATTTGGATTGCGCGGACAAGGGCAGCTCGGTGATTTCATCAAGAAAAATCGACCCGCCGATGGCCACCTCGAACAAGCCTTTCTTATTCGCGGTTGCGCCGGTAAATGAACCCTTTTCAAAGCCGAAAAGCTCGCTTTCGATGAGATGGTCCGGCAAACTGGCGCAGTTGATCGGCACAAAATTTTCGAGTTTTCTTTTGCTTAAATAATGAATGTTGGCGGCAACCAATTCCTTGCCCGTGCCCGAAGCGCCCAGCACCAACACATTGGCATTCGTCTCCGCGCAACGCGCGATTTGCTCACGCACGGATTCAATGGCAGGCGAGACGCCGATGATGCGTTTGCGCGCCAGAATGTCTTGCACGTTTTTTTGCAGCTTGAGCGTGGTCACACGCTGTTCTTTGATGAGCTTCTTCTTCTCAAAAGCATTGATAATGCTCAGCACGAAATCGGTGGGCTGGTAAATGTACTCTTCCACATCGCCGGGATATTTCGTGCAATACCACATGGCGCCGGCTTCCAGCAGCTTGCTGGCAAAATGAAAATCCGAGATGTTCATCGTCATTTTGGTGATCACGATGATTTGCAGGGCCGGATCGATCTCCTTGATCTTGCGGATGAGATTCTCGCCGATCAAACCGCCGGAGATTTGAAAATCCATAATCACCACGTCGATCTTGCCATGATCTTTGGCCAGCCGCGCCAGCGCTTGTTCGCCGTCCGATACCACTTCCGAGATGCGCAAATGATCGGCAAACGGCCGCAGCGTGTTTTGCACGCGCCGCACATCGTAGGCTTCGTCTTCAATCAACAGAATGTTGATGTCTTCAGTGACTTTCATGAGGAATCGTCAAGGTGAATTGGCAACCGCGCGCCGGCAGATTCGCAACCTCCAAATCCCAGCCGCAGCGCTGTTTGGCGATTTCATATGCCAGGTAGCAACCATAGCCTGAGTTGTGCTCGTTGTCTTTGGTTGAAATATTTTCCAAAAAAATGCGTTTGATGCCTGCGCTGTTGGTTTCCAGCAGCGTGGGATCGATGCCCTTGCCGTCATCGGCAATGGTCACGCGCGAGAATTTCTGCTCCGGATAATAACGCGTGTGCACGGAGATGGTGATGCGGCCGGCGCCGCTGTGTTCCATGCCGTTGCGCAGCAGCGGCTCGAGAATCTCCCACACCACGAACTCGTTGATCGGCACGCCGGGCAGGCGTTCATCCAGGTCGAGCTGAAAATCGAATTTGTCCGATTGCGCGGCCACGCGCAGGCAAATATGCTGCACGATGAAGCGCAACACTTCATTGATGTCGGTCTTGAACAGAGGATTGCGAATCGCTTGCAGCGGCGGCTCGTAGGATTTCATATCGTAGATGGCGCGCGCCACGTAATTGGCATATTTCGTGACGCGATATTTGACGTCGTCAATGCGTTCCGCTGAGATCGAACGCAAATCTTCCTTGATGAAGCCCATTACTTTTTCGGCTTTATGATGCGTGTGATAAATGCGCTTGGCAAACTGCGCCTCTTTTTGAAAATGAATGCGTTCTTTGATCTGCTCTTCGCGTTCTTCAAACAAGAGTTTTTGCGCCTCGTCGCGCTCGCGCACGGTGTGCGAAGAGACGTACAGCATGGCCACGAGGCCGAAGAAGATCATGCCCATGAAAACCAGGCTCGACTGCGTGTGACTGGCAATGATCTCGCGCGTCACAAAGGCAAAGTCCGGTGTGTTTTTGATGTAAACCGCGCCGGCATACTCGCCTTTGGGCACGAACGGCGCAAATACGTGAAACGTTTGCCGGCCTTCCAGAATGCTGTGAATTTGTTCGGTAGCGATCAACTGCTGCCGCAGCTTTTGGTAGGAATGAACCGCCTCGGCATGCGGCAAATCCGCGCGCGGCAGCGCCCGGCTGTTTTCGAAAAAGTAGTTGTACAAAACCGCGCCGTCGTCGATGGCCACGATCTCGTCGCCGTGCGATACCAGCACGCAGGCTTCATCGATGTTGCGCGTCAAGAGCTGCTGGCTGAAAATGATGTTGAGCGCCTGCAAGATTTTTTGCCGCCCTTCCGCGCTTTGCACGCGCGCTTCTGAAGCGTTTTCCAGCAACAGCTCCAGCGAAGTGGCGGCGAGATGCGCG
>QEVD01000536.1 GCA_003576975.1 Candidatus Zhuqueibacterota bacterium | reverse complement strand
CGCCACGGAAAAATTGACATCACCGTGCCACAGTTCACTCCTCCCGAAGTAACCATAGAATATTCTCTGCGAAGGCAGAAGAAATCTCCGGTGATTGTAGCTTGCTTCGCCCTGCAAATAAACTCTGTCGCTCAAGCGGTAGTTGCGGCCAATGCCCCCGGAATAGCCGAGCCGAAGATCAGTGACTTCGTAGTTTGAAAACGTCACATTGCCGCCGGATACGACATACCAGGTGTTCATGGGAAACCTTACGCCCCTGTTTCTCGCCCAGTCTTCATAAATCAGAAACGGCCCGACACTCCCGCCGATCATTACGCCTCTCATGATATCCACAAATTCGTCGTTATAGGCTCGTAAATTTCCCAGCAAAGTGCCAATAACGGCACCGCTAAGGCCGCCCAACACTACTCCCGCAAAAATGCTGGAGGCCTTGTCGATGGTCTTGTGCACGGTTTGCGCTTGCATTGGCAGCGCGGCGAATGCGCCCAGAAGAAGCGCAATGAACAATAAATGATGATTTTTCATTTTCATCACTGTTCTTTTGGTTAGTACCTGAATTTTGCTCCGTGATCGTTGTCACCATAGCCTGCGATTGAAATCGCAGGCTAAGACATGTAAACCGTCTGAAGAAGGTTCTCGCACAACCTGGACAATTGTACATACTTTTCAAAAAGGAAATGGTTCAAGCCGCGGCCAGAATTCTTGATGGGAACCACTGCAATCCGTGCCGATCCGTGCAAATCCACGGCTAATTAAAAACCACTTTGCAGGAAACCCGAGTCTGGCAATTTTTGAGTGCGCCACGGATGGACACGGATTTTGCGTTTTGTCTTCATCCGGGGCTAACCCATAATCACTCAGCAGAAAACACCAGTCTCTTGCGCCTGCCTTGTTGTGCAAAATTGTTCTTGCGAAATTCGATTAAACGTCTATTTTACGATTCAATGATTGCTTAATCGTTGGAGCGCCACATGTTTCATGAAAACGGCCATGCGGTTTGCGAGAAACGGCCATGCGGTTTGCGAGATTGAATATGTCGACCAAGCCCATGTGCAGAAAGCCGCCAAAAAGATCGCCAACCACCGCCGCATTGCCAAGCTTGCGGAAATCTTCAAAGTCTTGAGCGACCCCATGCGTCTCAAGATCATTCTGGCGATGCAGAGAACCGAGCTGTGCGTCTGTGATCTCGCCAGCTTGCTGGGCGTCACCCGGCCGGCAATTTCGCATCATCTGCGCTTTCTGCGCGAGGTGCGGCTGGTCAAATATCGCCGTGCCGGCAAGATGGCCTACTACTCGCTCGATGACGAGCATATCGAGCGCCTCATCAAAGTCGCAACCGAGCACGTGGCGGAAACGGAACGCGCTTCTGCAAGAGACAAATTTCAAAAAGTCAAAGTCGCAAAGGTTTAAGCCGATGGACAAAAACAAGAACACGCTCACTCACGAAGAAATCACGGTTGCCGGTGTGCACTGCGCCGGTTGCGCGCGCACGATCGAATCGGCGGTCACGCAAATGCCGGGCGTCGATACCGTTGCCGTCAACTTCGCAAACGGCAAGGTCAAAGTCAGCTACCATGAAAACCGGCAAAATCTGGCGCGCATTAAAGAACGCATTGAAAGCGCGGGTTTTCAGGTTAAACATGAACATCGTCGCGCGGAGCACGAGGCCAAGGCCCCGTTTTGGCGAACGCCGGAGGTTGTGGCTGTGGCCATTTCCGGCGTGTTGCTGGGAATCGGATTGCTGGTCAATTTCTTCGTGCGTGATTCTTACTTTTATGTTTTTGATTTCAAGTTTCATCTTTCCGCGCCGATTCTTCTGCTGGCTTTGTTCTCCGGCGCCTGGCATTTCGCGCCCAAAGGCTTGCGCGCGGTGCGCACCATGGCGCTGGACATCAATTTTCTCATGACCATCGCCATCGTCGGTGCAATTTTGATTGAAGAATATGTCGAGGCGGCCAGTCTGGCGTTTTTGTATTCTCTGGCAGAATTGCTGGAAGGGTACGCGGTTGAACGCGCGCGCCGCTCGCTCAAAATGCTCACGCAAATTGCGCCGGCGCAGGCCATCATCAAGCGCAATGGCCGCGAGCATGAGATTGATGTGCACGAAGTGAAGGTGGGCGAAATCATGCTCGCGCGCCCGGGCGAACGTATTGCGCTGGATGGCGTGGTGGTGGCCGGGCAATCGAGCGTCAATCAATCGCCCATTACCGGCGAGTCGATCCCGATCGACAAACATCTGGGCGATGAGGTTTATGCCGGCAGCATCAACGAACAGGGCTATCTCGAAATTCGCATCACCAAACCTGCGAAAGATACCACGCTGTCACGCATCATTGAAATGGTGGAAGAGGCTGAGGGCCAAAAAGCACCCAGCGCAAAATTTGTCGATCGCTTCGCGCGTTATTACACGCCCGCGGTGGTGTTCGTCGCCGGTTTGATTGCCATTGTGCCGCCGCTGTTTTTCAATGCGGATTTTCACATTTGGTTTGAGAAAGCGCTTACGCTGCTGGTGATTTCGTGTCCTTGCGCGCTGGTGATCTCAACACCCGTGGCCGTGATCTCCGCCATCACCAGCGCCGCGCGCAACGGCGTGCTCATCAAAGGCGGCATGCATTTGGAAAATATGGCACAAGTGCAGGCGATTGCATTCGATAAAACCGGCACACTGACCAGCGGTAAGCTGGTGGTGACTGACGTGATTTCGCTGAACGGCATGACGCGCGAAGAAGTTTTGCGTCTTGCTGCCTCGCTCGAACAACGCAGCGAACATCCCATCGCGCAGGCCATCATGCATGCTGCTGGAGAGACCCCACTGCATTTGGTTGCAGGGTTCAAGAGCTCGGCGGGACGGGGTTTGCAAGGCCGTGTCAATGGCGATGAATATCGCATCGGTGCGGCGGAGATGTTTGCCGAAGAAAACATCGTGTTTCCGCACGCACAGTTGCAGTCCTTGCAAGCAGAGGGAAAGACGACGATGCTCATTGGCAACCGTCGCGAGATTGTGGGCATCATTGCCGTTGCTGATCGGTTGCGCGACAATACGCGCAACGTGATCGATGACATTCACCGGCTTGGCCTGAAGACAGCGATGCTATCGGGAGACAATCAAGGCACGGCGCGGGCGATGGCGCAACGCGCCGGGATTACACAATTGTATGCTGGGCTGCTGCCGGATGCCAAAGTCGGTGAGATCAAAAAGCTGCAAGCACAACACGGCAAAGTCGCGATGGTGGGCGACGGCATCAATGACGCGCCGGCGCTGGCCGTTGCGGATGTCGGCATTGCCATGGGCGCAGCCGGCAGCGACGCCGCGCTCGAAACCGCAGACATTGCTTTGATGGGCGACGATTTGAGCAAATTGCCTTACCTCATCACGCTCAGCCGCAACGCGCGCACCATCATCAAACAAAACGTGTGGACCGCGCTGCTGTTGAAACTCGCGCTGGGCTTCGCCGTGTTTCCCGGCTGGACCACGTTGGTGCTCGCGGTTCTGTGCGGCGACATGGGCGCTTCGCTGGCGGTGATCGGCAATGCCATGCGGTTGGCGAGGTTCAAGCCGAGTACATCCCGTCAAGTGTGAGCTTGATTTACGGAAATGGTTGCTGTTGTTCATGGCGCACTGCGGCTGTCATTCTCTCGCCACACGCGCAACACATTCCCGCCATTAATTTTGAAAATATCTTCTTCCGAATAGCCCAATTGCAGTAACGCCTCCGTGATTTTGGGATAGGCACTCACATCCTCCAGGCCTCGCGGGACTTCATCGACCCCGTCGAAATCACTGCCCAAGCCGACATGATCGATGCCAATCAGTTTCACGGCATAATCGATATGCTTGATCACGTCTTGCAGGCTTTGTTTGCGGCGGCGGTAATCATCGCTCAAAAACATCGAACCGAAATTGAAGCACACCACGCCGCCGTTTTTTTTCATGCCGAGCAGCATCTCGTCCGACAGGTTGCGCCCAAATGAACGGAATGAGCTGCAACACTTGCCAAAAGGCTTGATCCGAAGCATGCGAAACGTCGATCATGATGCCGAGACGATTCATCTCCGCCACGACTTGTTTGCCGAACGCACTCAAGCCGCGATGGGTGCGCCGCCTGTCATACGAGGAATCACAAATCTGATTATCTTGATTGTGACAGAGGGTAATATAGCGAATGCCTTGCTGATAGAATTGCCTCAAGCGGGTGAGATCATTGCCGATCGGCGTGCCGTTTTCCAGACTCATGATCACGGCGTGTTTGCCGGCATTGCTGATGCGCAACACCTCATCAGGATAATAGGCGAACTCCGCCAGCTTCGGATGGGCTGTGACAATACGATTGAGCATCTTGATCAATCGCTGCGCTTCGTTGAAGGCGCCGTTCGGTTGTGCGTTGAAACGATTCGAGACAAAAATCGCAAAGAAAGAAGCATCCAGGCCGCCTTCCTGGGCGCGAATGAAATCAAAATGGCCCGAGGAGCGTCGTTGGGAAAGGTCAGAAGTGGAGCCGGTTCTGGTCAAATGATAGAGAACATCGATGTGGGCGTCGATCACCAGCGATTTCGCATGGATGATCGACGCACGTTCGGTTGTATTTCCCGCACTGGGTCGCGTTTGCTGTGCCGCGACAATACTGGCAATGAGAAGGATGAGAAGGGCGGCCCGGATGATCATCTGAGGCGAATCAAGTCTCCGGTGGGAGTGATGAGCATGAGTTTGGCAAAATCGTCGCGCACCAGCAAAGGCTGCAGATTGGCGCGCCGGGTGCGGGTGAGATAAGCTTCGCAAGAATCCTCGTTGGCATTGTGCCGGGAGATAAGCTTCGCAAGAATCCTCGTTGGCATTGTGCCGGATGAAAACGAATGCGGTATCGCTCGCAATGCGATTGAAATGAACCGTGAATTCATGCACCCGGCAGCCGCCGCTGTACGAAACTGCCGTGCGCAACACCTCGCCGTCGAGTGCGGTGGAATCTGCATGCAACGTGTAGCCGTCGCCGAAATCCAGCTCGCGCGGCTCAGCATCGAATGGCATCAACCCTTCGCCCACGGTGAAGCTTTCGGAAATGACGTGAGCCACACGTGTGCTGTCGTCCTCAGGATGAACCTGCAACAACAGCCGGAAGGTACCGGATAATTTTTCATAATTCAACCAGTATCCGTGCAGGTCGGCGCCCGGTGCAATCGTGAATCGCCGCACGCCCTCGAAGGCAAGGGGCAGGCGTACACTCAGCCAATAACCGTTTTGTTTTTGTTGCACGATGAATCCGCTGCCTTGCGCCGCGAGCAGCCAATCACCGCCCATGCCATCGGCGCCGGTTGCCGTGAACGAATATGAACTCGGATTGCTCAGTTGAAAGTTGACTCCTTCATCGCTGCTGAACGCCGGTTTGTCAGCCTGCAATTTCAGATTCATGCCTGAAAGCCTGAAACCGTGCTGCTCGAACACCGGCAAATCCTGCTGATTGATTTGCAGGAAAGCAGCATAGCCTGTCGGACACGAGCAGGCGGCGCAAACGGCGTCAGCTACTGCCTCTTTGCGATAATCGCCAAAATCCGCACCGCGCTTGAGGAAGTACATGCGCAAAATATCACGTTCACGTTCATGCGGATATTGTGAGGGATCATTGCCATGCTCTTTCAACCATTCCTGTTGCCAGGGATTGGTGAGGCATTGCAGTGGCATGGTTTCCACCCAGATTTGCGCGCCGAGGCGCGCGAATGGCTGGTTGAGTTGGGCCTCCACTGGTCCGGTGGCAGTGTGATCACAAGCCGTGATCACAAACAATAACAACAAAGCGGCGGCGCATGCAAGTCGATTTGCAAAAGGTCGCATAGGTTTACTGAGAATTTTGGGTTTCGTCATGATTTCTCAAAAAAAGTTGTGTTGTAAGAAGGCGTCCATAATCTTCGTCATCTGGAAAGGCCTTTTAGTGTTTCGCCTCGTGATTGTGCTTCACAAGATGCCAACAGCGCGGCGATTTGCGGGATGCTCTTTGCCGCAACAAACAAGTAAGGGCACCCGCGTACAAGTAAATATCACCAGCAAGAATATTGTCGCAGCCACAGCCACTCGCACGGCGCGTCACACCGGGTTGTGTTGTCAAGAACGCCAGATCCTCGCCGGCACGCTCTGCCAGCGCAGAACGCGTGCAATTGTTCGTTTCCAACCGGCCTTCCTGATTTTTGTAGGCATATATCAAAAAGGTTTTGCCTTCTTGAAAATAGAAACCACACATGGCGCTATTTGATGTTGTCAGGATTTTGGCAGAAAAGTCCTTTTTGCCTTTCCAGATTTTTGTGACACTGAGCTTTGCGGTGATGTGGTATGGTCCCGGCCCCTCCTGAATGTCAATAACCTGACCTAACAACACGGCATCGGCTAGCTTGAGGGCTTCTGCCGGAGCCGGTGCTTGCACGCAGGAGCAGGAATGCGCCGGTGAAATTGCTGCAATCATCACCGATGCCACCAGCACGGAAACGATAATTTTGCCGTTCATCATCGCACCTCATAGCGAAGGCTTGTTATTGAACTACTGCAAGCTTGCGCGTTTGCGCGAAGCTGCCCGCCGTCAATTTATAAAAATAAACGCCACTGGGCACGTGTTCGCCGCGCTGATCACGGCCGTTCCAGGCGACGACATAATCTCCCGGGCCTTGCCGGCGCTGCACCAGCGTGTTGAGCGCGCGGCCGAGGATATCGTGAATTGTCAATGTCACTTGCGTCTCCCGCGACAAACGATAGTGAATCGCAGTTGTGCTCAAAAACGATTCGGCGCGAGCGGGCGCAAACGGGTTGGGATAGTTTTGCTCCAACTCGAAAGTCTGCGGAGATGAGGGCGTGACCGGATCATCAACATCTGTTGGGACATATGCGCCGTCAATGGTGGCGCTGTCCAGGAGATAATCAATCACCGCAAAGCCGAACAGCGTGCGTTTCACCGGACCGAGGTTGGGCGCATACCATTCAACCCAATCATTGTCGGCGCCGGGAAATTTGAAATAAAAACGATAGCACGGGAAAAACAGTCCGGCATCGACCCGGATGGTGTCCGTGGTGCTTTCCAGCGTCACCGCCCACTCGGCCAAACGCTTGGGGCCGTAAACGTGCCAGCTTTCGCCGATCCAGGCGCCGAATTTGAGCCAGACTTGCTCTTCATTCTCGTGACGTACGATTAGCTCCAACGAATCATTCATGCGCAGCAGAGGGCGGGAGAATTCGCGGAATTGATCGAATCGGTAATAAAGATATCCGTCGGCGCGAACGGTGTCGAGGATGGTTTCCGTCGTCGTGCCCGGAAAGTTTGAGCCGAAGGTCCATGAGTTGCCCAATGCCAATGGCAGATATGAAACCGAATCCAAATACTGCAAATCTTCTGAGGCATAAACGGCCGGGCGTGTACGGGTGCAGAGGTTCGTGGATAAAAACTCCTTGTCAAACTGATGGGCGTAGATGAGATAGGTTGCCCCGACCACGAAATCATAGCCGCAAGAGGCTTCGCTGAATGCAGTGAAAAGCGTGTCGGCCTGCTCTTTATTGCCTTTCCAGATTTTTGCAACTTCGATATGTGCACGCCGCTGATGTTCCGGCACGAGTTCTTCAAATGAAATTATTTTCCCGAGAAAAACGGCGTCAGCCTCGGCAAAGGCCTGCGCCGGCGG
>QEVD01000535.1 GCA_003576975.1 Candidatus Zhuqueibacterota bacterium | reverse complement strand
ATCATAAAAACCAGATCTTAATTTTTTGTAGTCCCACTCCCTTGTGGGGTGCTGCTGCAGCCAATAAATTCGCGGGTTGGGACAATGCCCCACAAGGGGGCAGGGCTACGAAATCATGGTAACAGTGTACTAGACATTCGTGCTCCAGCGATAGCCATTCAAATCATAAATCATTTCGGCAATCTTTTTGCGTTCGCCATCGAGGTTTTTATCCATCTGCCGCAAATTGCGCCGCGCGCGCCGCCAGGCGTCTTCGACAAACGTGTTGGCCAGCAACAAATCCTGTTCGACTCCGGCATGATTTTTTTTCAATAATGTGTCAACGCGCGCGATGACGGCAACCATGGCGTACGTGTCAATCACAACATCAGCCAAACGGCGTTGGTCGAATTGCTTTAAGATGATGCCCTTGCCGTGCTTGATCAATGCCTGCTCGGTGGCCTGGTGCAAGCCCTTGGCCGATTCGTTGAAACGTTCGACGGCATCATGCAACTTCGGATGCACACCCGTGAGATGATCATGCGCGACCGTGTCTTTCACCTTGCTCGCGGCGTAGCCGGTCAACAGGCCGAAGCCCTTGATCGGGTCGCGCAGCGCCTTGCCGATTTTTTTGAGATATTCGCCCGGACCTTCCATGCCGGCCAGCGCGATGAAGGCGCGCAAAATCTCGTTTGTGCCTTCGAAGATAAGGTTGATGCGCGCGTCACGCATCGCCTGTTCGTATGGATACTCACGCGAATAGCCGATGCCGCCCGCAATTTGCATCGCTTCATTCACCACGCGCCAGAGCGCATCGCTCACAAAAACCTTACAGGCCGCAGATTCCAGCGAGTAATCGATGTCTTTGCGATCCGCCAGGGCCGTGGTGAGATAGACCATGCTATCCGCGGCATAAGTGTCCGCGGCCATGCGCGCGATTTTCTCTTGAATCATCTCGAACTGGCCGATGGCTTTGCCGAATTGTTTGCGATTCTTTGCGTGCTCCGCCGCTTTCGTCAGCAGCGCCTTGCAGCCGCCGACGCAACCGCTGGCCAAACCGAGACGCCCGGTGTTCAAAATCTCCATGGCGATTTTGAAACCTTTGCCCATCTGGCCGAGCATGTTTTCCACCGGCACGGCAATGTTATCAAAATTCAACGCCGTCGTGTTCGAACCGTGAATGCCGAGCTTTTCTTCTGGCTTGCCGGAGGAAAAACCTTTAAAGCTGCGCTCAACGATGAATGCCGAAATCTTGTCCTCTTGCGCGCCGCCCGCTGCCATGGGCGTTTTGGCAAACACCGTAAACACGTCTGCAATACCGCCGTTGGTGATCCAAATCTTTCCGCCGTTGAGGGTAAAATGCGTGCGCTCGCGATTGAGCACGGCTTTTGATTGAATGCCGGCGGCGTCGCTGCCGGCGCCGGCCTCGGTGAGAGCAAATGCCGTCATGTACTCACCGCTGGCGATCCTGGGCAGATATTTTTCCTTTTGCGCGTCATTGCCGAACATGATGATGCCCTTGCTGCCGATCGACAGATGCGCGCCCAGCGATACCCCCATGGAGGCATCGACCGTACAAATTTCTTCGAACACCCGGCTGTAAGCGGTTTGCGAGAGTCCCGCACCGCCGTATTTTTCCGGAATCGCCAAACCGAAAAAGCCCAACTCCTTTAAACCCGCAAAGACTTCTTTGGCAATAAAGCCCTGGCGATCGATCGCTGCAGAGTCGATGTGGTCGCGCGCAAACTCGCGAAACGAATCGATGATGATGCGCAAATCATCCTGCTCGTGCGGCGGCATAAAAGGATAGGGAAAGACGATTTCCTGCCGGACTTCGCCCGCAAAAAGGGATTTCAGAAAACTTTGGGTCTTGTCATCGGATGCCATAGTGACCTCGCCATGAAACATTTGGGCATGGGCGTGTGCCCATGTCCGTTATCGTGTGCAAACAAAAGCGGTCAAAAGTGGCCGGCTTGCTTACTGGTCAATTATAAAAACTCTTTTCTTGCTGTGCCATTTCCACCAGCATCGCCGCGGGCTTGAAATGATCTCCCAGTTTGCCGGCATAGTATTCCAATCGTTCAACAACGCGATTGCTGCCCAGACTGTCGGCGTAGCGCAACAAACCGCCGCGAAACGGCGGGAATCCCGTGCCGAAGATCATGCCCGCGTCGACCTCATGCGGGCGGCGAATGATGCCTTCGCTCAGGCACATGGCCGCTTCATTGATCATCATGAGCACACAGCGTTCTTCCGGTTCATGTTTGGCGAAATGCTGGCCTTTGGCAGGTGCGAGATTGAGCAGGGCATAAACATTCTGATCAATTTGCTTTTCTTTGCCGCGATAGAGATAAAACCCTTTGCCGTTTTTCTTGCCGAGGCGGCCGTCGGTAACCAGTTTATCTAACGCGCCCGAGACGCCCATGCGCTCGCCGAACGCTTCAATCATGATCTTGCCGACCTTCGCGGCAACGTCGATGCCCACTTCGTCGATGAGATTGAACGGGCCCATCGGCATGCCAAAGTCCACCAGCGCTTTGTCGATTTCTTCGATCGTGCCGCCCGCTTGCAGCATGCGGCTGGCTTCCGCCATGTAAACCGCAAGAATGCGATTCACTAAAAAGCCCGGAGAATCCTTGACGACGATCGGCGTTTTGCCGAGTTTTTTCGCAAACGCCACCAGGCTCGCCACAGTTTCATCGCTCGTTTGCTCGCCGCGAATCACCTCGATCAACGGCATGAGATGCACGGGATTGAAGAAGTGCAAGCCTGCAACTTTATCCGGGCGCTTGGTGGCTTTGGCCATTTCGGTAATCGGCAGGGAAGACGTGTTGCTCGCCAACACGGCATGCGCCGGCACGAGGCTATCAAGCTCGGCGAAAACTTTCTTCTTGAGGTCAAGGTTTTCAACAATGGCTTCGATGACGAGATCGACGCGATGAAAACCGGAATAATCCACTGTGCCTGAAATCAACGCGGCCTCAGTACCTTTGGCAACTGCGGCGAAATTGACATCCTTCATGCGCGCCGGCAAGTTGTTGTGCGCCAGCAATTGCGCGATGCCGCCGCCCATGACGCCCGCGCCCAGCACGCCGAGGCGTTGGAATTCTTGCGGAGCGCCCGTGAACTGCACAACGCCCTTGTCGCGCTTCATCTCTTCCGAGAGATAAAATACTTTGATCAAGTTTTTTGAAACGTTGGTGACGATGGCCTTGCCGAGCAATTCCGCTTCGATCGCCAAGCCCGCGCGCAAATCGAGCGGATAACCCTTTTCCACCGCTTCCAGCGCGAGCAGCGGCGCGGGATAATGGCCCTTGGCTTCCGCTTTCACGCGCTTACGCGCCTGTTCGAACAAGACCCGGCGGCCCAGAAAATTTTTCTCGAGCAAAAAGCCTTGCGCGTTCAACTTTTGACGGCGCGCCTTGATGCGCTGCCGCAAAGCCTCGCTGCGCAACTCGATGGCAAAAGCATGCGCCACGCTGCGTATCATCTCCGGACCG
>QEVD01000534.1 GCA_003576975.1 Candidatus Zhuqueibacterota bacterium | reverse complement strand
CGTGCGATTGACGCCCGATCACAATTTGTAGTGAAGACTTTTGAAAATATTTGTTGTAAATATTTATCTTAACTTTGGCAACTGTCGAACTTGGGCTAAGAGGTCACGTTATGCCCAAACAAAAATCATGCATGAACATTGTCCTGCTCATCTGCTGCCAGCTTTGCGTCTTACAAGCACAGGAACAACACAAAATTAACCTCAAAAAGCTGGCGTCGCCATTCAACTCGCCATTCAAAAGTATTGTATTTCATGCCACGAGTGACGCACAGATTCCACAACCAAAGATCGTCGTAAAATGGAAAAGTATCGACTTTTTGGATGGGAACGGAACGCTCAAAAAGCAATTCGCCTCGAATTCGGATATTTTTGTGAAACTATCGTCAAATGGCGAATTTATAGGCGTGCAACATGGGCAATTGCAGATGTACAAAAGGGATAGCATTGGTGGTGCGGAATTCGCCCTGCTCAACGGTGCCGGTGAATTGCTCTGGAAAGAGCCTTACAAAACCTATTGGGATGAGCCTTCTGATGTATACGACGTTTCGTCTCTTGGTACGGTAAGTAAGATTACATGGTACGAAGGAACGGTGACATTTTACGACAAATCCGGAATAAAACTGGCAAATCACCTTATCCTGGCTGGTGCCAATAAGGGTATTTCAGGAAAATGGTCGTCGGATGGGCGTTTGTTTGCTGCCGCTTCCAAAGATCAGTATGCCAATGCTCGAAACCAGCAACAACTTTTGCTGTTTGACCATCTTGGCAATATGCTTTGGAGGCAGTCGCTATCAAAAGTAAGCAGCATTGGCATTGTTGCGTTCTCTCCACATTCAGAATTTGTATTGATAACACACCGTGACGAAACAATGAAATTAAAAGGAGCTTTTTTTAAGGTAGACGACGGAAGTTTAGCCGGTTCGTTCGAGGATGATGGATTCTCATATGGCAAGTTTTCGCCCCAAAAAAATATGGTGCTTGCACACTTGATTATCAACAACGTTTCCCATTTGGCTCTCTACGATGTTCCCTCTGGCAAAAGAATCTTCAAACTCAATACAGAAGGACGTTAGCTCGATTACGTATTTGCTCCTGAAAAAGGCTTGATCTGTTTTCTTGTAAACAAAAAAATACTTTCACCTCGTAAACCTCCTGCTTCCAGTTCGCCTGAAGCTGTCCGGGAGGCGCTTTTGATGAAAGATATCAATATTGGCTTTCTAGATTTTCACGGCAAATTAGTGAATTTAACATCATTACCGGACATACAAGTTCTTCCGGGAAACTTTTCTGTGCGTTTGAACCCGGTACCCAATTTCTTGTCGATTCTCACCGGCAACGAGGTGATGAATTTTAAAATACATGAAAATGCAAATTGAATTCATTATGACCATTCAACGAGAAATATATATGATCAAGTTTAATTGCTTTTTGTTTTTTGTTAGTAGCCTGCTGTGCTGCAATTTGGCAATTGACGTAGCAGCGCAAGACTCGATGCAAACCGGCAAACAACTTAAATTTCGAAAGGCTGACATCCCCATTGAAGGCGAGTACATTAGTGCGGTTTTTCATATCGACTCGCTGACACAAGAATTGCGGCCCAAAATCATCGTCAGAAAAGAGAGCGTTGATTTTATGACGGGCGAGGGGGTGCTGAAACACTGTGTTGTCACACCTAACGGACGTTTTGCCACCGTTGCCAAAAACGGGGCATATATCGGTTTCTACTTAAAAGGTGGGTACCACTTCTACGGTTCCTGCGGTGAGTTTTTGTGGCAAGACGCGGAGTGGGAAGACACTGAAGGCCCCGGTCGTTTGTACAAAATCTCATCTCTGGGCATTGTTTGCAACATAAACAGTGACGTGGGTAGAATCATTTTTCACGATTTGCAGGGCGCAGTGCTTGCTGAACACGACATTACAAACGGAATGTCTCGCACACTCATCGGAGAATGGTCGCAAGATGGACATCGTTTTCTTGCCTCTGGTCCCGCAGCCGATTCACCTGGCGACTATCAGTTGCATCTACTCGAAGCGAGAGGCACAAAGCTCTGGGTAAAGAAGATCGGCAGAAAGTGGCCGCTAGCGATTACGTTTTCGCCTCATGCACAGTGGGTTTGTGTGTACTACCATGATTGGGACAGTGGAAACTCTCAAAACATGATTATATCCACACAGAATGCTGAGGTGCTAATCGACAGCCTGAATTTCAACAACCCGCAATTTACTCCGGATGAACAACGTTTGGTCGCCATTTCATTTACACGCCTTGTCTTCTTTGATTTGACCTCAGGTAGGAAAGTTGCAGAAACCGACCTCGTCAAGCGCATCAGGGGATTTCATGTGTCTGTAGACGAGAAAACCATATACGCCATGCATCATGGCGAAGTCTCTCCCCAGGAACCAGCTTCAAGGAAGGCTGCGTCCAACGAATCTTTGCCCATTGACGTTGAAATGTGGGCTCTGAATTTGGACGGCAAGGTTCTGAGCCAGTTCATGCTTCATCACGTTACTGATAAACCTGGGTCGATGAGGATTCATCCCGCTTCAACATCCAGAGATTTCTACTTGAGCACTCCGGAGGGGTGGCGTCGCTTTAGTGCCCAGGATGAGCAATGAATGCTCACCTCCCTGCAAACAAATTAATCAACTCCTGCGTGCCCTGTTCGCCCAAACCCTTTTCCACGGCTTCTCGAAAGAGTTGTCGGGTCAATGTCGTGCCGGGAAATTCTCTGCCCAGGCTTTGAAGCAACTCCGTGGCCAGACGCAAATCCTTGCTCTGCAGGCGGATCATGAATCCCGGTGCGATTAAGTGTTCCGGCGCGATTCAGTCACGCTCTTTCTATTCATACCGCAGCGCCTCGATCGGATTAGCAAGTGCAGCCTTGATGGTTTGGAAACTGACGGTAAGCAATCCCAGCAGCAAAGCCGCGAATGCGGTCAGAAAAAAAACCGTCCAGCCCAAAGGCGCGTGATAAGCGAAATTTTGCAGCCATTGGTTCATGGCATACCAGGCAACCGGCCACGCCAGCAGATGCCAGCAGATTCGCCAAAATGATCAGTTTCGCAAAATCTTTTGAGAGCAGAATCAACAATTGTCCCAGCGACGCGCCCAACACTTTGCGAATGCCGATTTCCTTGGTGCGGCGCTCAGCCATGAAGGAGGCGAGTCCGGATAGTCCCAAACACGCGACAAAAATGGCAAGCATGGTGAAATAGCCGAACATGCTGCTGAGCCGTTCTTCGGCGCGGTACATTTTGTTGAATTCCTCATCGAGGAAGAAATAATCAAAAGGATAATTCGCCGAATACTTTTGCCACACCCCGCGCATATGCGCAATCGCGCCGGGAATATCATTGGTTCGAATGCGCGCCGAGGCATACCAGGACCAATTGGCGCCCAATTGAATAAAGAGCGGATGAATTTCCTGCCGAAATGAGTGCATGTGAAAATTCTTCATCACGCCGATCACCTTGCCGTTGGCTTCATCTCCGCGTCCAAAAGGCTTGCCGACTGCCGACTCCCATCCCAGCAAGTCTCGCAGCTTTTCATTGATGATAAAGGCTTGCGCCGAGTCCGTTGCAAACATTCGTGAAAAATTCCGGCCCTCAACCAACTCGATTTCAAAAACGTTAATGAAATCGTAATCGACGGTTGTGTTGTAACTATGAATTGCTTCCTGTCCGTCGCGCTTGGTCCAGCCCAGGCCCGTTTGCGACCCGATGCTTGTCGGCAAATGGCCGGAAGCTGTGACGCTCTCAAAATTCGGATGATTCAACAAGTCCCTTTTAATCAAATCGATTTTTTTGCGCGCTTCGCGATCGCGCATGCGCATGACGAGTACTTGTTCGCGATTGTAACCCAATTTCACGTTTTTGATGTAATGCAATTGTTGCTGCACCGCCGCCGTGCAAATAATCAGAGCAGCGGTTGCGGCAAATTGCAGAATCACCAAAGTGCTGCGCAATCGCGACCGGCCATGATCTTTAATTTCTCCTTTCAACACTTTTGCGGGTTGAAAGGCCGTGAGAAAAAACGCCGGATAGCTGCCGGCGATCAAACCCACCACAAAAATCGCGGCCGCTAAACCCGCGATCACCCTGCCTTGCAGCAACAATCCGAACGACAGGTCGCGTTCCACCAAATTCGAAAAAGCCGGCAGCAGCAACTCCACCAGCAACAATGCAATCAGCGACGCTGCGAGCGTCAGCAGCAGAGATTCGCCCATGAACTGCTTGAGAAGCTGTAGGCG
>QEVD01000026.1 GCA_003576975.1 Candidatus Zhuqueibacterota bacterium | reverse complement strand
TGCGCGGCATGCGCGCCGAGATTGTTGAACTGAATATGGTACGAATACGCCTCGCCGGTTCGTGCTTCTCCTGGAACCTGGGTTTGTGATGATATAGAAAACGCAAGCTCCGTATTATTGGGCGGCGGGGTGAAGATCACGCGCACAGTATCTGAGGCAAGATTATTGTCCGGTGATGAATCATTGGCAGCCGAAAGGCGGGCATGGCTGATCAACTCGGTGAGCGTGCTCGGCGTTTGCGGTGATAGTTGTACGCTGACGCGAATATCGAAGGTGTTTCCTGCTGCCAGCGCCGGAATCTGCCAGAACAAGGAATCGCCCCGGCCAAACACCGGGGCAGGAATCGCGCTGAGGAAGCGCACGGAATCCGGCAAATGCTGTTTGAGATCGAGGCCGCGGCCTTCGCTCGGGCCGGAATTGCTGAGGCGGAGAAGATATTCGAATGTGTCGCCGGGGCGCGCTGTTTCCGTGTTGGCGGTGAGCGACAGCGCCAGATCGGTCACGCGCGAGGAGGATTGATTGGCAACAAAATAATGGCCCAGGCCGCGATCGCGATTGCTCAACGTGCCGCCGGTGACGTCTACAACACGCCAGGTATCGTTGCGAATGGGATCGGGCGAGGCGTGCGCCATCACATAAAAATTCTGTATAACGACCGCGATCTTTTCATAGATTTCTACCATATCCGCGGCGGTTTCGGCGCTAAAAAAAAGGCCGCCGGTTTGTTCGGCAATGAGTTCCAAAATGTCTTCACGCGTTTGATCACCCAACGCAATGGTGAAAATGGGTATGTTGAATTCCTGCGCCATTGCAATCACGGGGCCGGGCGTCGGCTCGGTGAAGGGAAAGTTCTGGCCGTCGGTGTAGATGATAATGCCGCGCCGGGTGGTTTCATGCCGGATAACCTCGAGCGCGGCGAGCAGAGCATTTTCAATGGCCGTGCCGGTGCAGGTATCTGCCGCGACGATTTCCTGGCGCAGCGTGGAGAGATCCGAAGAGATCGGAAGGGTGTTCACCACCGAGGCGCAAAATTGGATCAGGCCGGCGCGATCATATGAACGCAATTGTTCGAGATAAGCAAGATTGCTGGCTTTGGCTTCCTCGAGTTGCGGCTTCATGCTGCCGCTGATATCCATGACCAGCATCGTGCTGGTGGGAAAGTAGGTTGTGCGCCTCACCTCGGTAAAGGAAGGTTGCGGCGTTTGATTGAAGAGATTTTGATTTGCCGGGAAAGCCGGATTGTCGCGATGGTATTCCAGCAGCGGCTGCCAGATCTGCGAAACCGGCGCGCCGATTTCTGCGATTTCCGCCGGGCCGAGAAAGCGCGCGGTATCAGCCAGACCGGTAACGACATTGCCGGCTTGATCCGTCACTGAAATAGTGGAAAGAACGGGATAGGGAAACGCGCCCGTGAGGCCGCGTAAAGAGGTTTCGCCGGCGATTGAGATGTTGTTGACGGAGACGACGACATTGCCGGTTTGGCCAAGCGCCGCACCGGCGAGCAGGCACGTGAATAGAACAACCAATGCAGCGTTGCGTGCAAGGCGGCAGGACACGGGTCTGCAAAAACGGTTGAGCATGGAAAAATCCCGCATAAAATGGAAAACTTGTACGGAAGGCCGGATGTCTGGCGAGTTGAGGGATCAGAGTCTTCGGCGCGACAGGCCAATCCTAGAGGTTGACCCATAAATCAATACAATTGCAGGAGAAAAGTTGGCGGGAATTCCTTTCCACGATTGCGCCTGCACATGCTCAAGATTGCCTCCCGTGGCGGTGGCAAGTGAAAGGATGTTGCCAAGATCATAATCAGAGGTTTCTCCAAAAGCAAGGGCTTTTTCAATTCTCAAACTTTGTGCTTGCTTTTCGCCGAGCCAACCGGCATAATATTGCGGCTCAAAATGCCGGGAGTTGGGTTTGAGGATCGTCATTTAAATAACGTACTCATTTTCGTTAGACCGCTCATTAGCACGAATAGCGGCTCATGCTTTTTGATTCGCGATGATTCGCGTCTATTCGCGGTTGGAGATTGGGGAAAGTTATTTCATCGTCGCTCCTAAGCCATAAAGCGCTCAAAGTTAGAATAAAATTCTGAGAGTGTTTCGCCCACTGAAATGAATTCCCACCGAAAAGACTTTTCCCTATCTGTGGCAGTTCCACTTCTGTGGGCGAAGTTTTCAAAGCTGCTCGAAGAGCTTCGATTCTCAGCTTGTTCGAAAATCGGTGTAAGCTTTTGGACTTCTGCGTTTCCGCTGGCGGCTTGGTGTTTTTCAATCTATTGGGATGGCGGCATGTAAATCACTCTGGAGGTAAGTATGGCAATGACTGCCTTGACGGGCAAGCAGCGCCGCTATTTGCGCGGCTTGGGCAATGAATTGACGCCCGTGGTGATGATCGGGCGCAATGGTTTGAGCGACACGGTTCTTCGCACACTTGCCGAAGCGTTTAACAATGCCGAACTAGTGAAGGTTAAGCTGCAGGATGGTTTTGATGGTGTGCGCTATGACGTTGCGGAAGAGCTTGCCAAAAATGTATCAGCGCAGCTCGTGCATGTCCTGGGCAAGACGATTTTGCTTTATCGCCGGCATTTGGAAAAGCCCAAAATCATTTTGCCGTAGGCGGGTTGCGCCGACTGCAATTCCGCCAACGTGACGCGGCCAATTCCGGTTGAAAGAGGGTTGGGGGGGAGATTGCCGCGTTGTGCCGCAGGATCACGACAAGCTTTCCAGAAAGGCGCGCGGAAAATCATACACATTTTGATCGACTAACAAGCGCGCACGTTTGCGAATCTTCTCGTCGTCAGAATTCAACGCCTGCCGCAAAATCTCCGGCTGCGCTTGCAACAGGCGCTTCATGCTTTCGCGGGGATTGTGATGATACGCGCGCAGCCTGTCTGCGCGCGCGGCATCGAGATAACCGTCTTGTTTAAGTTTCTCGAAAAACGCCGGCCCGATTTCAATGAGATGATAAGCCTGAACGCCGCGCTCGCGTAAAACGCTGCCCCCGCCCTGGCCGCGATCGACGATATTGATTGCCCACGGCAATTCCCCTCCGCATTTTTGCAGCGCCGGCAGCCAGGCGCGCACATAACTCGACGCTTCTGTGACGAGATCCGCCACGTGCAAGACCCGTGCGCCCGCCAGATTTTTTGTTTCATGAATGTCCCGGTTAAAAGTCAGCACGCTTTGATCTTTGCAAATGAACAGCGTCGGCTTGTCGAGCTGTTTTGCCGTCATGATTGAGAAGAACCAGTCACGCCGCGCACCGCCGGAAACGAAGTCGATGTTATCGACCCCGATTTCGCGTCGCGCCAATGCGGCGGCGGCAGCGATCACGGTGCGGTAGCCCGCGTCTTCCGCATAATTTTTTTCGACGCGCGCAATCACGCCGGAGAGCAGAGCCGCGCGATCATTTTGATGCTGATCGATGAACACCAGCAATTCCTCCGCTTTCTCGCGGCTGCCGTAGAGATAATGCGTGTTGAGATAAAACGGCCCGATCGTGCCTGAAGTATACCAAAAAGGCCGGTTCTCCGGCGCGATTTCCAGGGCTTTGGTTTCAAGCAACAGGCGGAAAAGTTCGGGATTCATGGGAAATTTCCATAAGTTTCAACTATTGTGTGTTGCGTCGTGTATTGTGTGTTGCGTCGTGTCAATTCGTGGCTCAATCTTTTGGTTGCACCCCAGCTCGCGCTATGAGGTCCGGGGCATAACGGAATTTTCACAAAATTCAGCCTGACTGGCCAAGCAGAATGCTATTCAAGATAAAAAAACGCAGGCTATTTGCCAGAAAAGAAATTTTTGCCCTCGCGATTGCAGCAAACAAATTTCTTGCCTCGGGCAGTGCGGGTTTCTATATTGCGCCATTTCATAAAGAAAAGATGGCCGCCCGGGCGGCAGTTGAGCTGAACAGTAACGAGTCTTCAGTACTTCGGCAATGTCAACTCTCACAACATATCATACAGAACACGCACAAGATTTCATCGAGCTTTCGGGCGAGAAGTGGCCGCGGCGTTATCGCAGCCTGCCGGAAGAATATGCCGCCGCGCAAACCGCCGCGGTGATGGATCGCAGTTTTATCGGCAAAGTGCATGTCAGCGGCAAAGATCGCGAGTCGCTGTTGCATCGTTTGACCACGAATGAAATGCGCAAAATGGCTGTGGGTGAAAGCTGCGTGAATATCTTCACCAACGCCAAAGGCCGGGTTATCGACTTGGTTGAAATGCTGATGCAGGGGGGAAATTATTTGCTGCTAACCGGCCCCGGCCGCGCCGCAACGGTTAGCAAATGGATCGACAAATACACGTTCCTCGAAGAAGTCAAATCCGTTGATGAGACAAACCGCTACGCGCTGTTTTCGTTGTTCGGCGCAGAGGCTGCGGCGCGCGCGGGCGATTTTTTTGCTCTCGATGCAGCGGGCGTATCTGCCGGACATTTTTTGAAAACCACATGGCGTGAGACGGAGCTTCTCCTGCATCATCCGCACGCGGCTTCTGCAGCGCGTCTTAATGTTATCGCTGCGGCAGAGATTGCCGGCGAATTGTGGCGCGAGTTGCTCGGCCATTTTTCCCCCATCGGTTTTGACGTTTATGATCTGCTGCGCATCAAACAAGGCATTCCTGCGGCAGATCATGAGATCGTTGAGGATTACAACCCGCACGAGATCGGTTTGCTGCCGTTCATCAATTTTGAAAAAGGCTGTTACATCGGCCAGGAAGTGATTGCGCGCCTCGATTCGTATCAAAAAGTGCAACGCCAGTTGTTCGGCTTGCAATGCGCAGCCGCGCCGGAGAGGGTGGCGGGCGCGGCGATTTTCTCAGGCGCGCAAGACATTGGTAAAGTCACAAGCGCGGCGCGTGCAGTTGCGGGCGACGATACCCTCGCATTAGCCGTGGTTCGCAGAACATTTGCCCAACCCGAATTGCGTGTAGACGTGCTTACGCCGAGCGGCCCGGCAGCGGCTGTTATGAAGGCCTTGCCGTTCGCCGGCGAAGCGGATCAATGATACTCCCCCACCTTTTATGCAATGGACTCAAACTCGCAAGGATTCGATGATTGCAAAGCCCAAGCTTCGCTTTGTCGAGGCGCTTCCGCTTGAAGCGGAACACGGACAGCGTTTCGCGCTGCGCGATCCTTCCGGCCTGGTCGAACAGATGGTCGTGGTTTCGCGCGATGCTTTGTTTCTCCTGCAATTCTTCGACGGCAAGCATTCGTTGCCGGAGATTCGCAGCGAGTATCAACGCCAATTCGGCGCGTTGCTGGATCAACAACAGTTGGAAACGCTGGTCACGCAGTTGGATCGCAATTATTTTTTGGAAAGTGAAACGTTTCAAGCATACAAGCGCGCGCTCGAAAAGCAAATGCTGGCGTTGCCCTCGCGTCCGGCGGCGCACGCGGGTGTGAGTTATCCTGCTGATCCCGGCGAGTTGCGCACAAAACTTGACAGCTTTTATGCGAACGGCGCGGGTTTCCCGTCGGTTGCGTCCGGCAACGGCAAAAACGGAAATGCGTTCGTGGCAGGCGCGGTGGCACCGCATATTGATTTGCGCGTCGGCGGGGCGTGCTACACCCATGCGTATCGCGCGCTGGCGGAAAGCGCGCCGGCGGATGTTTATGTGATTCTCGGCACCGGCCACAGCGGGCTGGCCAATTGTTATTCGTGTCTGCCGAAGGATTTTGAGACGCCGCTCGGCTTGGTCAAACACGATGAGCGATTCATTGCGGAACTGGCGCGGCAACATCCTTTTGAATTGTTCAGCGAACCGCTGCCGCACCGCACCGAACACACGATTGAGTTTCAAACCGTGTTCTTGCAGCATTTGTTCGGTAAGCGCCGGCCGTTTACCATCGCGCCGATTTTGTGCTCGTATGCCTACTTGATGCTGACGGACGATCGCTTCACACACGAACACGATATCATCACCGCGTTCATCACGGCTTTGCGCAAAACCTGTGAGATTGAGGCTCGGCGCGGCCGCAAAATTTGCTGCCTTGCCAGCGTTGATTTTTCACATGTCGGCCCGCGCTACGGCGACGAAGGCCAGCCCGGTCGCGAGTTTCTCCAACAAGTCAGCAGCGCTGATCAGGCTTTGATTCAGGCAATTGAAAAAGTCAATGCCGCGCAGTTTGTTGCCGCAAATGAGAGCATTCAAGACCGTTACCGCGTTTGCGGGTTCGCGCCGATTCACACCCTGCTGGCGAGCAGCGCCGCGAAATCCGGCAAGCTGTTGAAATATGAACAAGGCCTGGTGGATGATCGCAAATCCGTGGTGAGCTACGCCAGCGCTGCGCTTTATGAGCCGTCCTGAATTTAATGATGCGAGGCTGCCGGATGAGTAGCGTCGAAGCCAAAAGCCGTTTTCAAGAATTTTTCCCCGAAGCCTACCTCAAGCAATCCGTTAAAATCCTCAAGCTGCTCAGTGAAGAGAGCCGCCTGCGCCTCATGCTTTATCTTGCCAAAGAAGGCCCGCGCACCGTCACCGAGATGGTCGATGCGCTGGATCTGGTGCAAAGCACATGTTCGCATCATCTTTCCTTGTTGCGCATGGCCGATATGGTCACCACTGCACGCCACGGCAAAGTATTACGACATCAACGAATTGATGTGGAAACAAATGGGCATGCAATTTTTTAAATATTTGCAAAAGGGACCGCAAATCGACTTTTTGGGAAATTTTGCCTTGAAGATGATTGGGCGGGGCGTGCCTGCCGGCGGCAATTCTGTCCGCAAAAAAACCGCTTGACAACGGCCGATTCGTTTGTTATGATTGGCGCACGTTTTTACGGCATAACGAAAAGTTTATCAGGAAACAAAAATGAAATTGCGCAATTCTTCCATCATGCCGGCGATGTGCTGGTGGCGCCAGTGGTGGCGCACGCCCGGCCACGATGGGAATTGCCGATTTCGCTATTGATTCTATCAGGTTCTTCAAGCTGAACGATTGCAACAAACCCCATCATGGCATGCGCCAGATGGGGTTTTTGATTTCATCGCATTTTGCCGGGGATTTTTATGAATGCTACAGCGGTGTTGTCGTTTGAAGAATTCTCGCGTTGCGCGCGCCGCGGCAACATGGTGCCGGTGAGTTTGACCATGTTGGCCGACACGTTTACGCCGGTCTCCGCATTTTTGCGGCTCAATCAACAACAGCAGCAGTTTTTTTTGCTGGAAAGCATTGCCGGCGGCGAAAAGATTGCGCGTTACTCGTTTCTGGGATTTGCGCCGGCTTGCGTTGTGCGTTATCACCGGCAGGCCGCGGAGAAACCGCGGCTGCAAATCGAGCAGGCGGCGGATAACAGATTTGACCTGACGCCCGGCGAGGCGCAGACGGATATTTTTTCTTATTTGCAAGCCATGTCAAAAAAATTCCAACCGGTGATGGTTTCGGGCTTGCCCCGTTTCACCGGCGGTTTTGTGGGATATTTCGGCTATGACACCGTGCGGGATTTGGAAAATATCCGAAGCTTAAGATCGCTGCACGCGGCTGAAAAAAATGAGGCTGCGTTCCCCGATGCCGAATTTGGATTTTATGATACGATCTTGGCGTTCGATCACGTGCGCCAGGAAATGCTGCTGATCACGCACGTTTTCCTCGAACAGGGTGAATTGAATTTGCGGCGGCGCTATGAAGAAGCGCTTGAGCGTTTGGAAAGTATCCGCCAGCAGCTTGTTGCGCCGCTGGCACCGCCGGAAGTTGCGCCAACGACGCGGCCGCGTTTTCCCGAACCGGCATCGAATTTTTTACAAAAAGATTTTTTCGCCGCAATCAGCGCCGCGAAAGAACATATCGCGGCCGGCGATATTTTTCAGGCCGTTCTGTCGCAGCGTTTTTCATGCGCGTTGACGGTTTCGCCCATTCAAATCTATCGCGCGTTGAGGCAAATCAATCCCTCGCCCTATTTGTTTTTTCTCCGCAACGGGGAGAACACATTGATTGGCTCCTCGCCGGAAGCGTTGCTGCGCGTGGAAGATCGCGTCGCGGAAATGCGCCCGATCGCGGGTACCCGCCGGCGCGGCCAGGATGAGAAAGAAGATCAACAACTCGAGGCCGAATTGCGCGCCGACGCCAAAGAATGCGCCGAACATTTGATGCTGGTCGATCTCAGCCGCAACGATCTCGGCCGCGTCTGTGAATACGCCAGCGTACACGTCAACGAGTTGATGGCGGTGGAGCATTATTCGCATGTTATGCATTTGGTTTCGAACGTGCGCGGCAAGCTGCGGCCGGAATGCGATGCCATCGATGCGTTGCGCGCGTGTTTTCCCGCGGGCACGGTGAGCGGCGCGCCCAAAATCCGCGCGATGGAGATTATCGACGAGCTTGAGCCGGCGCCGCGCGGGCCGTACGCTGGCGCCGTCGGTTATTTGGATTTGTACGGCAATCTCGATACCTGCATCACCATTCGCACGATTTGGACGCGCAACGGCCAGGCGTTTTTTCAAGCCGGCGCCGGCATCGTTGCAGATTCCGACCCGGGCCGCGAGTATCAAGAAACCATCGAAAAAGCCCGCGCCGTGTGGAATGCGATTGATTTGGCGGAACGAGGATTGTGAGGTGTTTGTCATTAGCCGTTGCCCATTAGCCATTAGCCATTGATCGTTATCACATCAAATTAATGCAAAGCAAAAAAGCCATTTTGCGCAAGAGGTGCCCCGCATGATCCTCATGATCGACAACTTCGATTCGTTTACTTATAATTTGGTGCAATATCTCGGCGAGCTGGGCGCGGAATTGCTGGTGTTTCGCAACGACGCGATTACGCTCGATCAGATTGTCGACATGAAGCCCGCCGGCATCGTGATTTCGCCCGGCCCCGGCCGCCCGGAGGACGCGGGTCTCACCATTCCAATCATCGAACGCTTTGCCGGAAAAATTCCCATTCTCGGCGTTTGCCTGGGACATCAGGCGATGGGCGCGGCTTTTGGCGGCGTGGTGGCGCGCGCGCCGGAATTGATGCACGGAAAAATTTCACAGATCCATCACGACGGCAATGGCTTGTTTCAAGGCGTGGAGAATCCCTTTAGCGCCACGCGCTATCATTCTCTCATCATTGCCGAAGATTCGCTGCCGGCCTGTTTCGAAATCACAGCGCGTAGCGAACATGGTTTGATTATGGGCGTACGCCATCGCGAGTTCGTGCTCGAGGGCGTGCAATTTCATCCCGAATCCATCATGACGGCGGCGGGTAAAGTCATTTTGAAAAATTTTTTGCAGATGTGTACGCCAGGTTCTGCGATTCGGACTGCGCCAAAAAACACAGACTCAAATAATACCCAGCCTGCGGAAATGAATCTGCAATCTCCTCCGGCGCAATCCGGAATAACCGATACAAAAAAATCTGCGCCAGCTACGTTTGCAGCCAAGACGGCAAACTCTACCACCATTCAACTAGCCCTGCAACAAGTTCTTGAACAAGTCGATCTCGATCGTCAGCAAGCCTACAGCGTGATGAGTGAGATCATGAGCGGCGCGGCGACGCCGGCGCAAATTGCGGCTCTGCTGATCGCGTTGCGCATGAAGGGCGAGCGCGCGCAGGAAGTGGCGGGCTTTGCCCAGGCGATGCGCGACAAAGCCGCGCCCGTGCGCACGCAACGCCCGCATCCCATCGACATGTGCGGCACCGGGGGAGACAACAAAGGCACGTTCAACATTTCGACCGTGGCTTCATTCGTCGTTGCCGGCGGCGGGGTGGCCGTGGCCAAGCATGGCAACCGTTCGGTGTCGAGCAAATCCGGCAGCGCCGATGTGCTGGAAGCATTGGGGATCAATCTCAATCTCACTGCTGATCACATGAGCCAATGTTTGGACGAGGTCGGCATGGCATTTTTGTTCGCGCCGGTTTTGCACAGCGCGACCAAGCACGCCGTAGCCCCGCGCAAGGAAATCGGCGCGCGTACCATTTTCAATATTCTCGGGCCGCTAACGAATCCCGCGGGTGTGAAGCGGCAGGTGTTGGGCGTTTATGATCGTCGCCTGATGCGCTTGATGGCTGAAGTTCTCGCCGAATTGGGCGCCGAGCATGCGCTGGTTGTACACAGCGAAGATGGTCTCGATGAAATTTCGGTGCACGGCCCGACGCGCGTGATCGAAGTGAAGCACGGCAATCTTGCCGAACGCACGCTCACGCCCAAAGATTTTGGCTTCACGCAATTGTATTATGAAAGCCTGAGCGGCGGCAATGCCGGGGACAATGCCGGGATCGCTTTGCGCGTGCTCAACGGCGAACCGGGTGTGGCGCGAGATGTGGTGCTGGCCAATGCCGCGTGCGGATTTTGGGTTGCGGGCAAAGCCAAAGATGTGGCGGAAGGCATTGCGCTGGCGCAACAAAGCATTGATTCCGGCGCCGCGCTGGCAAAGCTCGAAGCGTTGCGCCGCCGAACGCACGAATTCAAAAAACCGAATTGACATGCCGGAACAATCATTTCTCGCGCGCATCGTTGCGCATAAACAAGAAGAAGTTCGCCGCGCCAAACGAAAATCATCTTTTGCTGATTTGGAGCAGCGCGCCAAGTTGCAATCGCCTGTGCGCGATTTCCGTCAGGCCTTGCTGGCGGGCGTCAATGTTACGGTGATCGCCGAATTGAAAAAAGCTTCGCCCTCCGCCGGAGTTTTGCGCGAAGACTTCGATCCCCAACAGCTCGCGCAGAGTTATGCCGCGAACGGCGCTGCCGCTCTTTCAGTGCTGACGGATGAAAATTTTTTTCAAGGCCACCTCGATTATTTGAACCAGGCGCGCGCGGTTTGCAGCTTGCCGGCTCTGCGCAAAGATTTCATCATTGATCCTTATCAAATCGCCGAAGCGCGCGCCTTCGGCGCAGATGCGGTGTTGCTGATCGTTGCGATTTTAGATGCCAGGCAACTCGCCGAATTAATGGCTTTTACGAAAGAACTTGGTTTGCACGCGGTGATCGAAGTGCACGACGAACGTGAAATCGAAATCGCGCTGGCTGCCGGCGCGGAAATCATCGGTATCAACAATCGCGATTTACAAACATTTTCAGTGAGCCTGGCGACTTCTGAAAAACTGGCAGCATTAATCCCCGCAAGCTGCGTGCGCATCGCCGAATCCGGCATTACCTCGTGCAGCGAAGTCAAGCTCCTGGCCGAAAGCGGCATTGATGCCATTCTCATTGGCAGTCACCTCATGCGCCAGCCTGATCCCGGAAAAGCCTTATCACATTTTGTGGGAGTGCCGCGACGATGATCCCGGCAAAGATTTGCGGCATCACCCGTCTTGCAGATGCGCTTGCCGCGGCTGAACTCGGAGCCGCGGCTGTTGGTTTTGTATTTTATGCGCGCAGCCCACGCTGCCTTGAGGTTGCGCAAGCGGCCCACATCAGCGCAAAACTTCCGCCTCAGATTGCCCGCGTCGGTGTGTTTGTCAATCCCGATTTGCAAACCCTGATTTCGACCGCTAAAAATGCCGGTTTGACGCATATTCAATTGCACGGCGAGGAAGAGGTTGCATTGTGTCAAGAATCGCCGTTGCCGGTGATCAAAGCTGTTCGCAGTCCGGTAGAGTTCGACGCGTATAAAAATGTTTCAATGGCGGCTTTTTTGATCGACAGCAAAACGCAAGATCAATTTGGCGGGTCTGGCCAATTGTCGGATTGGAATTTTTCCCGGCAGGTGAAAGCGCACGCGCCGGTGATTTTGGCCGGCGGACTTTCGTCGAGTAACATCGCGCAAGCGTTGGCAACCGCGCAACCGGATGCCGTCGATCTTTCCAGTTCCGTCGAGCTTGCGCCCGGCATTAAAGATCATCACAAACTGCGCGAGTTTTTTGCGGCGCTGCGGCAAATCGAAATCGCCGAGCGACAAAGCTCCAAGATTTTTTAAACGACCCGGTAAACAATTGCAGAAAATCTTGCAGCAGCGGCACTGAAATTTATTCGCCCACCGAAGTGAAATCCCACAAAAGACCTTCGCTTTTTTCTGTGGGAGTCCGATTTCTGTGGCCAAAGATTTTTCTCGCTTGTTGTTTGATTCAGTGATGATTCTTTGATTCGGCCAATACACGTTGCGGAGAATATGAAATGGATTTTTCTAAGTACCCCGATCAATTCGGCAAATTCACCGTTGCGGATAAGCATCTAAGCTTCGGCGGCAAATTTGTGCCGGAAGTGTTGATGCCTGCCCTCGATGAGCTTGAACAGGCTTATCACGGCATCAAGGCCGATGCAGCTTTCCAAGCGGAATTACTGGAAACGTTGCAAAGCTACGCCGGCCGTCCCACGCCGCTCACGTTCGCGCCGCAGCTTTCCCGGCAAATCGGCGCGCGGATTTTTCTCAAACGTGAAGACTTGATGCACACTGGCGCGCATAAAATCAACAATGCGATCGGACAAATTCTGCTGGCGCAGCGCATGGGCAAGCGCCGCATCATCGCCGAAACCGGCGCCGGCCAGCACGGCGTTGCCACGGCCACGGTGTGCGCGCGTTATGGTTTGCCATGCACGATCTACATGGGCGAAACCGACATGCAACGCCAGCGCTTGAATGTGTTTCGCATGCGCTTGCTTGGCGCAGAAGTCAAACCCGTGACCAGCGGCAGCCGGACGTTGAAAGACGCTATCAATGAAACGATTCGAGATTGGGTGACGAACGTGCAGGATACGTTTTATCTTATCGGTTCCGTTGTCGGCCCGCATCCCTATCCCATGATCGTGCGCGATTTTCAAAGCGTGATCGGACGCGAGACGCGCGAGCAATGTCTGATACAAATTGGCAAGCTGCCCGAGTGCGTGATTGCGTGCGTTGGCGGCGGCAGTAATGCCATCGGCATGTTTCATCCGTTTTTGAATGATGCCGCAGTCCATCTCATTGGCGTCGAGGCGGCCGGTTGCGGGCTTGATTCCGGCAAGCAAGCGGCGACGCTTTCGCGCGGCAGTGTTGGTGTTTTGCATGGCGCGATGAGTTACGTGTTGCAAGATGAAGACGGCCAGATTCAAGAAGCGCATTCGATTTCCGCGGGATTGGATTATCCCGGCGTCGGGCCGGAGCATAGTTTCTTGAAAGCCGCAGGGCGCGTGCAATACGAAGCCGTCACTGATGAAGAAGCGCTGGCAGCATTGGCGAACCTTGCGCAACTCGAAGGCATTGTGCCGGCGCTGGAAAGCGCGCACGCACTGGCATATTTAGAAAAGCTAAAAAAACGGCTCGTACCAGATGAGACGATTGTGATTTGTTTGTCTGGAAGGGGAGATAAGGATGCGGAGGTTGTAGAAAACCGTATTCGGATGGGGGAGAGACGATCAACCCATTAAAAGCCTTAAATAATCGCGAGCCCCATGAATGATACGATGAATTTCAATAATTCTCTTCTTCACAATATAGAAGACCAGGTACTTGTCAATGACGGCTATCCGGTAACCGTCGAGGCGCAACGTTTCATCATTTGGCAGCTTGCCATGAAATGGAAAACGTTCAAGGCGCTCCAGCAGGTTGTCAAATTTGCTTTCGAACTTTTCAGCGGCCCTAGGATTTTTTTCGAGAAGATAATCTAGAATTTCAAAATAATCTTTTTGGGCTGGCCGCAGAAGCCGGGCTTGATGGCTCAACGCACTCATTTCTGCTGTGCTCGTGCTAATTTGGCGCGCGCCCGGCGGCGCAACTCGGACCGGGTTATGCCCCGATCTCCGGAAGCAGCCGCCTGTTTGGCCTCCTCGAGCTTATTCATCAGATTCGACATTAATTGCATGCGATCAAAAACTGCTTGATTCATGAGCACAACGCTGCCATAACCGTTTTCGGTTAGAAAGATCGGTTGATCTTGTTGTTGGCAAAACTCCAGCAACTCAGCGGCGCGATTTTGCAATTCGGAAATGGGGCGAATGATTGGCATGTGTGATGTCCTATTGGTATTAGCGATTCAATTGGCGGTGTAATGGCGCAACAATAATGATTTTGCGTTCAAAATGCAAGAATAGGATGTTACCTCATTTTGCCAGTTTTTGATAATGTTCCTGCAATGGCTTGGCCGTGGTACTAAAAATTCAGAGGCGCGCATGAATTTATCCCTCCAACAATATTTTGAAGAGCATCGCCGCAACAATCGCAAACTGCTCTCCCTCTTTCTCACCGCGGGCTTTCCCACGGCGGATGCGACGTTGCCCTTGCTGCAATTGCTCGATAAGGCCGGCGCCGATCTCATCGAGCTGGGCATGCCGTTCTCCGATCCGCTGGCGGATGGCCCAACGATTCAACGCACCTCGCAGATTGCCCTGCGAAACGGCGTCACCGTCAAAAGCGTTTTGGAAATGGCAGCGTCCCGCCCCGGCGGGATGCGCGCGCCGATAATTCTTATGGGTTATTACAATCCCATTCTCAAATTCGGCATGGAAAAATTCGTGCAAGCTGCGACGAATGCCGGCGTGCAGGGCTTGATCATTCCCGATTTACCGCCGGAGGAGAGCACGGCATTGCGCGAACGCGCGCTGGCCGCCGGACTCAGCTTGATCTATCTGGTTTCGCCCAATACTTCCTTGCAGCGGCTGGAATTGATTGATCGCATGACCACAAGCTTCGTTTACGCCGTGTCGATAACCGGCGTAACCGGCGCGCGCACGCATGTGGCGGCGCAGGCAAAAGATTTTTTGGAAAGATTGCGTCAGCAAATCCGGCATCCGATCCTGGTCGGCTTTGGCGTTGCCAGCGCCTCTGAAGCGCAGGCGCTCGCTTCCGCTTGTGACGGCGTTATCGTGGGCAGCGCGCTGCTGCATGAAATCGAAAAGCATTGGCTGGATGAAACCGGTCGCGCCAAAGTCGCTGCGTTTGTGCAGACGTTCAGCCAAAGCCTGCGCGCCTGACGGATTTTGCTTTGCAAAATTTTCTCGCCTCATTTGCTCCGCATGGCCTCCTTGCCTTGACTTTTCCACAAAACTTCGATAGCTTTTCCGCGCTGCTCGGTAAACAATGAAAATCAATTTGAATGAGGGAGAGGTGCCGATGTTACGAAGTTTTCAAACAATATTATTCGCCTCCCTGCTGGCTGGCATTGTCACAGGCGTGCACGCGCAATCGGATTTATCCGGCCTCAAAGTTTTCGGTTATTTTCAAATTTCATTGGAACATCAAAAAAGCCTCAACCGCCCCTATGAAGCCAACTCGTTCAGCGTGCAGCAGCTCAATTTATTTCTCCAGAGGGATATTCTGCAAAAATGGACGGCCTTTGTCAATTTCGAGCTGGTGAATTCCTATTCTTCTTTTCGCAATTGGGGCGCATTCAGCGTGGAAGAGGCATGGGTGAATTATCGCGCCAGCAAGCAATTCAAGCTCAAGCTCGGTTTGCAGGTGCCCACCTTCAACAATCTCAATGAAATTAAGAATCGTACGCCGCTACTGCCTTACATCATCCGCCCTCTGGCTTATGAAGCTTCATTCAATGAAGTGATTTCGATTTATGAATATGTGCCGACGCGCGCGTTCGTGCAGGCATACGGCTTCATTCCGTGGCGCGAGAAAAAACTCGATTATGCTTTGTTTATCGGCGACAGCCCGAACATCAATCGCGATCCGTTGTACGGGCAAACGGGCGTGGATACCACAAAGTCGTTTCTCGTGGGCGGGCGTTTCGGACTGCGCAGCACCAACCTCAAAGTGGGCGTTTCCGCCGCGTTTGATGCCTTTGATTTGCACGCTGCGGCTGGAACTCCGAGGTACGCCGCTGCCGATTTCAAGAGCGTACCGCGCCTTCGCTTCGGCGGTGATTTTTCATTTCTGCTGGGCAAGTTGTCGTGGGAGTCGGAATTCATTCGCGTCTTTTATGACGACGATTATCCTGAAATCGATCTTGATAAGGATTTCTACTACGGCACGCTGGGTTATCAATTCGCAGAACGGCTTTTTGCATATGCCGGCTATTGGGTCACCCATGAAAAGGTTTTGCCGGCGCGGGACCGCAAACTGATTGCCCCGACCCTGGGCCTGGCTTACAATTTCAACGACACCATTTTTTTGAAGGCGCAAGCCGGCCGCCCGCAATTCAAGTTCACCGTGCCTGCCGTGCAAGAGGAAAAAGTGTATTACTATTTCCTGGCTGTTTCCGCCATGTTTTGAAAGCAAGCACGGGTCCGAAGGAAGATTATGATAAAAGGCATACTAACGATACTGATTCTTCTGCTGCTGGCCGAGGTTCAACCCACGCCCGCCCAGGTTGCCGTTATTGTTCACAAGAGAACGCCGGTGGATTCTCTCACGCAGGCCGAGTTATTCGATTATTTTTCGTGCGAAGTCAAAACCTGGAGCAACAAAACGCCGGTGGTGGTCTTTGATCTCAAGCCGCAAAGCGCGATCAAAGAAATGTTTTATGAATTTCTGGGCAAATCCGCTTCGCGCATGAAATCCATTTGGATGAAAAAAATGCTGATGGGCGAAGGCGACCCGCCGCAGGCTTTGCTCTCGGAGGAGGACGTCTTGAAGAAAGTCGCGGCCACCCCCGGAGCCATCGGATTTGTGAGCAAAGCCAGGGTTCATGACGGGGTTAAAGTCGTTTTGACGATTGTGAGAAACGAAAAGTGAGCCGGCCGGCTTTTCGCCGCGCACGAGTTGAGGTGCAATGAAATTTCGTGATCTCAAGCTTGGCATCAAACAAGCCCTGGGCTTCGGTGTGATTCTCGCCATCATGGCGGGGGTCAATATTTTTGCCATTACCAAAATGGGCGCAATTAAAGCGGAGATCGATGAAATCAGCGCCAACCGCCTGCCGCGCGCCATTGCCATATCGGATTTGAATCTCAACACGGCGGCGCTGCGCATCAGCCAGTTGCAGCATGCTTTCACTGCCGAAAAGGCGGCGCAGCAAAAACAAAAAAACATGATGATCGCGCTGATCGATCGCATCAATGAAAACCTCGACACCTATGCCGGCCTCAAGGCCGCGTCGGAAGAGCGGCAATCGCATTCAAAAACGGAAGACAGCCTCTACACTGCTTTTGATCGTAAATGGGAAGCCTATCAGGATTTGAGTTTTACGTTTTTTGATTTTTTGGAGGACGGTAAAACGCAACAAGCCGTCAATTTATTGAACGGCGAGGCGCAGCAAGTCTTCGACGATTTCAGCGCGGATTTGATCGCGCTGGTGAACATCAATAAACGCGACTCTTACGCGCTGGCGGTGCGTGCCGAACAAACCTATCAAGCGACGCGGTACATCTCGATTACGTGGCTGATTATTACCGTGCTCACCTCGGCGTTTATCGCCGCCGGACTGGCGCGCTTGATCGCCATCCCCGTGCGGAATTTGGTAACCGCAGCCGGGCAGATTGCCGAAGGCGATCTCAACGTGCAGTTGGAAAGCCTGAGCAAGGATGAGATCGGCCATCTCTCACATTCCTTCAACCAAATGACCCTGGCGCTGCGGGAAGCGCGTGAGAACATGCAACGGCAGGCCGATAAGCTGCAGGAACAGCAAACAGAGCTGCAAGCCAGCAACCTGGAATTGGAACGAAAATCACAAAGCTTGGCGCAGCAAAACACCGAGATCGAACAAAAGAACCGCGAGCTGGAACGAACGATGCATCAACTCCGCAAGGCGCAGCAACAACTCGTGCAATCCGAGAAGATGGCCTCGCTGGGCCAGCTCACCGCGGGCATCGCACACGAGATCAACAATCCGATTAATTTTGTCTCATCAAATGTCAACCCGTTGCGCCGCGATCTTGAAGATCTCTTTGCCCTGCTGGCCGAGTATGAGGCAACGATTGAGCGCCAGCATTTGCAGGAACAATTCACGGCCGCTCGAAAACTAAAAGAAGAGCTCGATTTCAACTTTTTAAAGCAGGAAGTGAACAGCCTGCTCGACGGCATTAAAGAAGGGGCGCATCGCACCTCGGAAATTGTGAGAGGTTTGCGCAATTTCACCCGCCTCGATGAAGATGAACGCAAGCCGGCGAACGTCAACCAATGCCTGGAATCGACCTTGTTGATGCTGAAACATCAGCTCAAAAATCGCGTCGAAGTGATCAAGGATTTTGGCGCGCTGCCTGAGATTATGTGTTATCCCGGCAAACTCAATCAAGTCTTCACGAACATTCTCTCGAACGCGAGTCAGGCCATTTCCGGCGCGGGCAAGATTTTCATTAAAACCTCTTTTGACGGTGATATCGTGACGATTTCAATCCGGGATACCGGCAAAGGCATGACGAAAGAAGTCAAGCAGCGCATTTTCGAGCCTTTTTTTACGACAAAAGACGTGGGCGAGGGCACGGGCCTGGGGCTGTCGATCACCTACGGAATTATCGAGGAACACGACGGCAACATCGAAGTTTATAGCGAGCCGGACAAAGGCAGCGAGCTTGTCATCACCTTGCCGGCGAAATAACCGGAGTCTCTCTAATGAGTAAGAAAGATTTTTCGATTTTGTATGTCGATGATGAAGAGCATAATCTTATTTCATTCAAAGCCGTTTTCCGGCGGGATTATGAAATTTTCACTGCCACCAGCGGGGAGGAAGGCCTGCACATCATCCGGGAGCACGAGGTCGATCTCATCATCACCGATCAACGCATGCCGCGCATGACCGGCATCCAATTCCTGGAGCGCATTCTGCCGGAGTATCCTGACACGATTCGCATGATTCTGACCGGTTTCAGCGACGTGGAGGCGATTATCGGCGCGATCAATACCGGCCGCGTGTTTCGCTACATCACCAAGCCGTGGGATGAGAACGATTTGCGCATGACCATCGAGAATGCGCGCCAATTATCCGATTTGATGAAGCATAACAGGCGCCTGCTCGGCACGCTGCAGCAAAAAGTCGAGGAGCAGGAGAAAACGCTGCGCTTGTTTCGCAAATACGTGCCCGAAATGGTTGTGGAACAAACGCTCAAGGCTTCGGAAGACACGCTCTTGTCCGGCGAGTTAAAAACGATTGCAATTTTGTTTTGCGACATTCGGGGATTCACGCCGATGAGCGAACAACTTTCGCCGCGGGAAGTGGTTTCATTTCTCAATGATTATTACTCCATCATGTCGGAGACCATCAAGCGGCACAACGGCACCGTGATTCAATATGTCGGCGACGAAATTTTTGCGGCGTTCGGCGCGCCGGTGGCGATTGCGGAAATGGAAAAGAGCGCGGTGTTTTGCGCGATCGAAATGATGCGGCGCCTCGATTTGCTCAACGCCAAATACCGCGACCGCATCGGCCGCGACACGCCCATCGGCATCGGCTTGAATTATGGCGAAGTGGTTGCCGGCAACCTCGGCTCCGAGCATAAAATCGACTACGCCCTGACCGGCGACACCGTCAACACCGGCAAACGCATCGAAACCATCACCAAAGATCATCCCAATTCCATTCTCATGAGTGAAGCGGTTTATCAAAAAGTGAAGGATGTGATTGCGGCCCGGGAATTTGCGCCATTAACCGTGAAAGGCAAAAAGGAACCTATTCGCGTGTATCAAGTTGTGCTCAACGAATAATGGTTACATGCTCCTGCGAACACGATTAAACCCCAAGCGCGCCGTTATCGTTGCCGGCTTTTGCTTATGCTTCTGCCGTCCTGGGCCGCTCCATCCTCAAATCTTGCCGTTCGATCACTATTCCCTCAAAAACGGCCTGACCTCGACCTGGACGAATTCGATTTTTCAGGATTCCCGCGGGTATTTGTGGATTGGCGGCGATGAAGGCGTGTCGGTCTACGACGGCGTTCGTTTCAAAAATTACGGCGTGCGCGACGGCTTGCCGGTGAGCCAGATTTGGTGCGTGTATGAAAGCCAGAAGTCGCCGGGCGCGATATTGATCGGCACACACGGCGCCGGCCTGGTCACGTTCGAGCAGGGACGTTTCACTACGATGAAGTTGGACACGCTGCCGGGCAGCAATACCGTGGGCGCGATGCTCGAAGATTACAGCGGTGTGTTGTGGTGCGGCACCAATGCCGGCGTTTATCGCGTTCAAAACGGCAGCTCGACATTTTTTCCGACAGACAGTGTGCGCGGCTGGGTGCCGTTCATCGTGCAAACCAGTGACAGCCTGATTTGGATCAGCACGGAACGAAAACTCTACCGCTATTCTCCGCGCAGCGGCGAGACGCAATTGCTGAACCTGCACGTCGAGCCTTCGCTTTTGTCATGTATGAATGCCGATGCGGAGGGCAACATCTGGTTGGGCGGGTATACCGGCGATATTTACCAGATGCGCAACGATCAAATTATTGCTTCGCGGCAACTGCCGACCGAAGAACTCTTTGACATGATTGATGACGGCGAAGGCTCGCTCTGGTTTGTCGCCATGCAGGGAATTTTCAAAGTATCCAAACATGATTTTACCGGCGCGTTTACTCAATACACGGTTGAAAACGGTTTGCATGAAAACCGGTTGATTTCCTGCTTGCGTGACCGGGAAAATAATTTTTGGTTTGGCGGGCGCACCAAAGGCCTGGCGAAATTGTCGGAGCGTAATCTTGTCACGTTTCCCTTCGAAGGGGTGCGGCCGGATGTCATGAGCCGCGTCGCCGTGGCCGATGCGCGCGGCCGGTTCTTTCTGCTTTCTGAAAGCGGGGTTTGGGAAATTTGGCGGCAGCGCCACGGCAACTGGCAGAAACATCTGCATCAATTGGAGCGCGGCGACCTGACGGGCCTGTGGTGGCAGGCGGATTTCGGCGCGGACAGCACGCTGTGGATTTGTTTTGATAAAGGCGGCATGTGCGGGTATCAAATCCACGCGAACGGCGAGCAGCATTCGCGCTTGACGCACAAGCGCACTTTGCAGCCGGGACGCGATCTGCCCGCCGGATTCCCCATTGCGTTTTTGGTTGATGATTACGATCAACTGTGGTGCAGCATGCGCGGCGAGGGTATTGCGCATTATGATTTGCGTACCTCAACTCCGCGCGCGTTCTATTCGATGCAAGAGGGGCTGGCCAGCAACACGATTCGCGCGATTTGGCGCGACCGCAATGAAAAAATGTGGTTTGGCAGCTATAATTTGGGTATCTCCATTTTTCGACCGGTAGCCGGCAAGTATGAGTTCGAACGGAAGCTAACCATGGCGGAGGGTTTGCTCGATGACGGCATACGCATGATCTTCGAGCACAGCAATGGCGAAATTTGGATTGCGACACGCTTTGGCGGCATTGCGATTGTCGACGGCGAGCGCATGATAACTCTTTCCACCAGAGACGGGCTGCTCAGCGACGCTGTTTGGGGATTTACCGAAGACGCGCTCGGCCGCATCTGGATCGCCACCTCGTTGGGCATGCAATATGTCTTGCCGGACAGTTCCTACAAACTTGTAACGCCGCAAGGGCTGGGCGGACAGTTTTTCGGTTCGATTGGCGCCGCGCCCGGGCAAATGATTTGGGGAATGGGCTATCACAATCTTGTTATTTATGAGTACGGCCGTAAAAGCAAGTTGAACATTCCGCCGCCGATCTATATCACGAATTTGCGCGTTAACGGCAAGAATCGTAACCTCATCGCGCCTGCCGAGTTTGCTTATGACGAAAACCTCTGCACCATTGAATTCAGCGGCATCAGCTTCAAAGACGAAACCGCGGTGCGCTATCGCCATCGCCTGCTCGGCTTGCATGAAGAATGGCAGGAGCCTACCGAGCAGCGCGTGGTAACGTTCGCCTCCTTGCGGCCGGGAACCTACACTTTTGAAGTGATTGCGATTAATGCGGAAGGCGCGGAGAGTGCGACCCCGGCGGCATTGACATTCACGATTCAGCCGCCGTTTTGGCAGCGCTGGTGGTTCATCGCTTTGTGCCTCCTGCTGCTCGGCACCATTTTATACGCGATTCATGTCGTGCGTCTGGATCGTGTGTTGGAAATTGAAAAAATCCGCTCGCGCATTGCGCTTGATCTGCACGATGAAATCGGCGCCGGCCTGACGCATATCGGCCTGCTCTCGCAAGTGGCGCTGCACAAGAAAAACGTACAGCAGTTCTACGACGCTGCCAAAGCGCGCTTGCACCATCCGGAAGCGGGCGAGGCGCAAGAGACAACAGCAGCACTCTACGAATTGGGCGGCGCGCTTGAACGTGTTGGGGGCATCGCGCGCGAGTTGTCCGCAGCGATGGGCGACGTGGTCTGGTCAATCAATCCCAAACACGATTCCGTGGAGGCGTTGCAGCGGCGGCTTAAATCATTTGCCCATGAAATCTGTCATGCCAAAAACATTGCCTTGAACTTTGATGTTTCCAAGGCGCTGGCGGGGATGAAGCTGCATCCGGAAACGCGGCGCAATTTATTGCTCATTGCCAAAGAAGCGTTGCACAACATGGCCAAATATTCCGGCAGCCCCTCCGTCGACGTTAAAATCGATGCCACCACCGATAAGCTGCGCGTCGTCATCCAGGATTGCGGCAAAGGATTTGATCTTGCAAATTCCTCCACCGGCAATGGCTTGAACAACATGCGCTTGCGCGCGGAAAAGCTGGGCGGAACATGCGAGATTATCTCCGCGCCGGGCCAGGGCACGCAGATCGTCGCCAGTGCGCCCTATAAAATTTGATTTTGAGCCGGTGCTGAGGGTTCTGTTGTTTGGATGAGCTTGCCTGTTTTTCGTTTCACCTCCCATCCCACAATTTCCACTCTTTCACATCTCGCAAAAAATTTTCCAACTTCGTTGCCCGGCAAACGTCGAATGGATTGAAACAAGCAAACGAGTTCAAAACAGCAAAACTCATTTCAGTCCGTTTAAACTTTGGAGGTTTACCATGAAACGTTTTTCTTTCCTCTTCGCGACGGCCTTGATGGCTGCGGCGTTGTGCACCACGGTATTGCAGGCGCAGCCGCGCGGCAACTTCCGCGGCGACCGTGACCGCCCGCAAATGCGCAATGAGATCGCCGAAGAACTGGGGTTATCGGATGAACAAAAAGAAAAAATCCGGCAAATCCGCCAGGAAGCCCGCAAACAAGCCATCGCACACCGGGCAAAAGTGCAGTTGGCGCATATCGAGCTGCAAGAACTGGTGCAAGCCGATAATCCCGATCAAAACAAGATCAATGCGAAGATTTCCGAAGTGAGCAAGCTGCACGAAACCGGCATGCGCAATCGCATTGCAACGCAATTGGACGTGCAAAAAGTGCTTACCCCGGAACAGCGCAAAAAAGCGCAGGAGCTGCGGCCGTTTCGCGGCATGCGTGACTTCGATGATTTCGAAGGCCGGCCGGGCCCGGGCATGCACCGCGGCATGCGGATGCAGGGTATGCCCGATATCATGCCTTTTGAAGAATAGCGCACGAGGTTGGCGCGCGGCATGGCGCTGCTTTCCTGAATTGGAGCTGAGACGGCCCTGCCAAACAAAGGAATAGTTATTCTATCACAAACCGCCAGCTTGGTATCTGCGATCAGCAGCAACCAGGCTGGCGGTTTTCATGGTAGACCGGAGGAATGTGTGTATGAAAAGACTTCCCTTGCCTCAATCACGAAAACAGAGGCAAATCATTTTGAGCGGCAAGGCCATTGCGTATATCCTGCCGCTTTTGTTCTTCTTGTTCAGTTGTGGAAAATCTGAATGGAACAGCCGGTGGCGAGCGCAAGAAATCACGGTTGACGGCAAACAGCAGGATTGGGACGGCGCGCTTGTTTTTGCGGACAAAGAAAAAATTGCCGTGGGCTTGATGAATGATAGAGACGACTTATTCGCGTGCCTGGTGGTTGATGATCGCGAGGTACAAGCCTCGATCATGCGGCGCGGGCTGATCGTGTGGTTCGATGCCACGGGCAAAAAAGATAAGACGTTTGGCATTCATTTTCCGCTTTCCCGTTTCAGTCTGGGGCCGCCGATGCTGCCGCGACCCGAGCCGGAAGAACTGCAAAAGGATCTTGCCTTCATGCCAACCGAGATGGAAATTCTTGGCCCGGGAAAAGATGATCGCCAGCGCCTGCCGCTCGATAAGGCTCGCGGCATTGATCTCAATATAAACCGTGATAATGGCGTATTGATTTATGAGATTAGAATTCCATTGCGTCACGGCGCTGATCGACCCTACGCCATTGGCGCAAATCCCGGTGATAAGATCGGTATCGGATTGGAAACGCCGGAATTTGATCGTAAAGAAATGAGGGAAAGAATGCGATCCGGCATGGGCGAGCGGCCGCGCGGCGGCATGAGCGGTGGTCGGCCGGGAGGAGGTTTTGGTGGCGGTGGCCGGGGCGGCGGGATGGGCAGACCGGGTGGTCCCGGCGGCCAACGGCCAGGATTGCCAGAATCTCTAAAAGTTTGGACGAAAGTACAGCTTGCAGGCTCACCGGCGCAGTAAGCGCGTTTTAGAAATTGTTTTGTGGAAAACGTTTAACATTTTATTCTGAAATGCCAAGCGCTTAAAACAACAAGCAGGAGATGAACATGAAGCAATACTCACAAAGTCTAAAGCTGGCATGTTGGTGTCTGCCGGCGCTTTTTCTTTTCGTTGATCTTGGGTTTACCCAGCCGCCGCAAGGCCGGGGCGCGCCCGATTCCACCCAAATTGCCGCAACGATTGACACCCTCGCCCAAAAACTTTCATTAACGAAAGAGCTGAAAGAAAAAGTCGGCAAGATTTATTTTGCCTCATTTGCCGAGGGCCGGAAAGCCTTCGAGAAAAACCGCGGAGATTGGCAGGCGATGCGCGAAGCCCGCATGCAAATCGATGAAAAGCGTGACGCCGAGATCAAAGCGTTGTTGAACGATGACCAGAAAAAACTGTACGACAAATTCATTCAGGAACAGAGGCAACGGCGCCGGGGTGATCGGCCTCCACGCCCGAATAACTGAAATGGCAGAATACTTGCGGGTTTGAGTTTCATCTCTTATCTTTGCGCATCGATCTTGCCGGCGAGTACAGCGCCGATGACTGAATTCGAACTAACGACACAAGATCAAAGACGTTTGGACGCTTAACTCAACATATTTCACGAACAGGAGGTTACTCGTGCAGTCTGATCATCAAACCCGCCGGGAGTTTTGTATTCGCGCTTGCCAGGCCGCATCTGTGATGGCATGGGGCGGCGCGGTGAGCGCCATTCTGCAAAGTTGTTCGTCCGATGACCCGTTGTCCTCCGGGAGCCAGAATTTGCCCCAGATTCAGGCGACGGCGGTAAACGGCGTCATTACGCTTGTGATTGATGCCGGCTCGCCGCTGGCAGCAGTCGGCAGCGCGGCCCAGGTGCAACACGCCAGCGGGACTCTGCTGGTTGCCCGCACCGCGCAGAACGAGTTTACTGCACTCACCGCGGTGTGCACGCATCAGCAGTGTACCATCAACGGATACGCGAACCAAATCTACACCTGCCCCTGCCACGGCTCGCAATTCAACACCAACGGTCAAGTCACACGCGGCCCGGCCGCCGCCGCGCTGCGGAAGTATGCCACGCAATTCGCCAACGATCAACTTTCGATTACGTTGTAAGCGACGGATAGAACAGAATCACTTCGCTTTCCAACTTAAAGCACACGGATTCGTCTAACGGATTGAAATGCAAACGAAAGGCTCGGAAAGAGAGCCGGCGCCATCGGGACTATCGGAAGCGGAACTACTTGCCGGATGCCGCGCCGGTCAACCGCAGACGCTGGCGGAACTGGTCAAACGTTATCAGACCGCCGTGCTGCGCGTTTGCATTTCAATCGTCGGCAGTCGTGATGTTGATGATCTGGTGCAGGAAATCTTCATCAAAATCCTGCAACGGTTGGATCGGTTCGAAGGGCGTTCGGCTTTGTTTACGTGGATTTATGAAGTCACGGTCAATCACTGCCGGGATGAATTGCGGCGGCGCAAGCGGCGGCGCTGGTTTTCGCTGCAAGCATTGCCGCAAACTGTCGTCGAAAATATTCCGCTGGACGAGAAACCGGTGACCGACCGTATTGAAAACGATGAGTTGGAACAACGCCTGCACCGTGAGATCAATAAACTCAAACCCAAATATCGTGAGCTGGTTGTCCTGCGCGACCTCGAAGGTTTGAGTTATGAGGAAATTGCGCAAGTCTGCCAGATCGACGTGAAGCTGGTGAAATCACGTTTGTATGAAGCCCGTCGCATACTGGCTCAAAATATGAGAAATTTTATGGAGGAGGCGCCGCATGTACAAGTCTGATACCAATACCTCCCACGTGAATGATGTGACGCTGTGGGCGTGGCGCTGTTCCGAACTCGAGGAAGAGGCCGCGCTGGCTGTGCGTGTTCATGTGGAGGCCTGCCCGGCCTGTGCGCACCGCGCCGCGCAGCTCGCGAAGCTGCTCGAAACCATGCACGCGCGCCATCATGCGGTGCAACCCACGCTTGCGCAACAGATGCACTTGTTGCGCGCCCTGGAGGCGCAAGCAGCGCCGCCCGCAGAAAGCGTCTGGGTGAAAACCAGCGGGCGCATGGTGCGCTGGCTGGCCCCGGCAGTGGTGGCATTGGCCGTTTTATTTGTCGCGATTCCGCAAGACGGCAGTTCAACGGCGAGTGACAGAATCTCGGCGTTTCTTGCCGACACGCCCGAAGCGGCATTGTTTTCAGCTCGGACGGAGGAAGAAGTGCAAAGCGCCATGCTGGAGTTGGTGTTGAACTCCGAGCAGACGCAATGATCATACACAAAAGGTCAGAAGCATGAAGCAAAACTTTCTGGTGGCAGCAGCCTTTGTCTTGACTTTTGCTGCGGGCGTATTGACCGGAGGGCTGCTGGTGCGGCAATTAGCCGGCCCGCCTCCCATGTTTGAACGCGAGATGAGGCGCCCGCCCATGTCGCGGCGCGGCATGTTTGATGTTGATCGCATGCAAAAACATCTCGACCTTAGCGAGGCGCAACGCCGCGAAGTCGAGGCGATTGTCGAAAAATATCGCGATCAAATCCAGGAGCATATTGAGCGCGTCGAGCCGCCGATGCGTGAGTTGATGCGCGGCTTGCGCGCTGAAGTCGAACAAGTTTTGACGCCGGAACAACGCGAAAAATTTCAACGCAGCGCCTCGCCGTTTTGGCGCAAATCTCCGCAACGGCGCGAGCGTTTCGACCCCGACAGCATGTCCGGACAGCCCCTGCCCGAGGCCGGTGAACCCATGCCGTAAATGCGGCGTGGCTGCACAAAACAACGAAACCTTCACACCTCGTTTGCCCGTCGGTCAGCAAGAAAGAGTCGGCCTCACCCGGCAGGCCTTTCCCGAACGCGGTAACGCCTGTGCGATCAAACAAGCGTCCTGCATACCGCCATCCGCAATGATAAAATTGAAACACATCAGTCGGGCTTATTCCACCAACAGCATCTTCCGTGTCTGTGTGAATATTTCATTGCCCTCCTCGCGCGCCGTCAGTTTGTAAAAATAAATCCCGCTGGCCGGCGCGTTATCGTTCATTGCTGAGAAGATCGTTGTGTGTATGCCCGCATTTTGCAAGCCCTCGAACAATGTTGCAACCTCACGCCCGAGTACGTCAAAAACTTGCAGCTTCACCTGCGCCGCTTGCGGCAGCGCATAGCGAATCTCCGTTGCCGGATTGAAGGGATTGGGGAAATTTTGCGCCAACTCAAAGCCCCGCGGCGCGCTTTCCGCTTGCCGCTGTTCGGCAACGCCGGTCGCAGTCTGCACCACGGCGCGGATCAGGTAATCTTCAGAGTCGAACAGCGTCCAGGAATTGCCGTCAAAATCCCAACTGCGTTGATTGAGCGGCGGCGTGCTTTCCGAGCCGAACGCGGGCGTATTTGTTCCATCGTATTCGATCATGATGTAGAAGTCGCCGCTCACTGTGATGTTCGCATTGCTCAAATCATAAGTCACCCAACCGGCGTTGGGCGCTGTTACTGCTTGCGGTCCGAAAATCGTTGCGCCCGGCGCGCCGCCGTTATCCCCCAAAATCCGCAGTAAATGTTGATTTCCGCCGTTGAGGCTGTTATAAAAAAATTTTGCCTGCAACAATTTTGCAGAACCGCTGGGCGTGGTAAAGCGCACCGCCGAGCCTTGCCCGGCATTGGGCCAATTGTAGCCGGTGGTAGCCGTGCCGTCATCATATTGTAGTTCGAGCGCGCCGCCCGGTGGCGATTCGCTTTCCGGACCCCAATCCCATGAAGTAATATTGTCCGCAATCTTCCAGGATTGACTGCCGTCAATTGTCATGCCCCACAAATCAAACGGAGAGTTCTCGTCCTCGCGTTGTGCAAACGCGAGAAAACGTCCGTCGGGAGAGGGCACAACACCGACAATATTGAAGCTCTCTTTGATCACCGTCAGTTGCTGGCTGGCAAAATCATAGCGCGCGATTTTATTCGAAAAAACGCCGAGAGAGTATGAGATTGAAAAAACGAAACCCGAGCCGTCTTTCAACCAGGTAATCCCGTCAACAAAATCCGCTTCGAGCACCAGCGTGTGCGTGCTCAAGTCGCTGCCGCGCGCGCCGCGATAAATGCCGTTGGGAGAGGCGAGTATGCTATAGTACAAAAAGTCATCACTCACCGGCGACCAGGCCAATCCCGTTGAAACCGCTGCGGCATTGCCGGAAAATAAATCTTGCGCGATCAAACCCGGCGCCGGAGATGCCGTTTGCACCAGACGCAACCCGGCTTCAACAATGTATGCGATTTCGCTGCCATCGCCTTTCCAGGTGAAGTTGTTGATGCG
>QEVD01000533.1 GCA_003576975.1 Candidatus Zhuqueibacterota bacterium | reverse complement strand
CGGCCAGCTTGTGCGCACCTTGATCAATAGAGACCTCAACCCGGGCGAACATTTGCAGCGTTGGAATGGCCGCAATCAAGCCGGCTTGCCGGTGTCCTCAGGCATGTACATCTTGCGTTTGCAATACGGCGATCGCGTCACCACCGCCAGGATGCAATTACTCAAGTAAGCTTGCAGTATTTTCACAAAAACAAAACGCTCACGGAAAGCATATTTTCCGTGAGCGTTTATATTTTTACGTGGGGTTTATTTTCAAAACTTCCTTCGTTCGAATCCTTCGCAAGCTTTCACAGTTTTGCCGAGGCGGGTGATGGCCCAGTAATGCTCATATCCGTCAATGCGCGGTTCAGGGTCAAAAAACGTGCTGAGCACGCCAAGAGATTCCCAGCAATCTTTGGTCAGCCCGGCCTTGATCAAGAACCATGGCATGATGTTGGAATGTGAAACCAGCACCACCGCCTGGTCGGGTTTGAAGCGTTTCGTCAAATCCGCATAAAACGCGGCGATCTCCGCGGTGTCGGCGCATGCGGTCGCAACCGTTACGGGGGCGTTTACTTTTTGTGAGATGACCAGAGCCGTGTGCAGCGTGCGCGTCGTCGCGCTGCTGATTTCACCAGCTTTGAATTGCGCCGCAACACGTTCCGCGGTGGCAATCCCTTCCGCACTCAACGGCTGAAAGCGATCCAGTTCTCCCGCTTCAAACCAACCTGCCAGTTTTTCGGCATGCCGGACAAGATAAATCTTCGGCTGCGCGAGTGCCTCCGCAATAATGAATGATCCCCAAAAAAATATAAACAAAGCAACGCGAGAAGTCTTCATCGGATTTCCTTCCGAATTTATGCAGAATTGGTAAATTATTACCCAAAAACATATCCACACCTGAATGTCATTCTGAGAGAATCCTGTGAAGTATTCGGCGTTGTGCTTGAGGCTTCACAAGATTCGTCGGAATGGCAAATCGAGATACTACTTTTATAAGTCGAGGTGACGTTGCGCTAGTTTGTTCCCCCCCAACGGCAGACCCCGCTTCTTTTCTTCTTTCTTTTTGTCGGTAGTATCGATTTTAGCCGGGCTTGTGGTGTCGGCTTTGGCCAAAACAGTTGTTATGGAAGTAAAGAACGTTTGCGCGAAGGATTTTGCGGAGAGGGCGTACAGACTGAGGATTGTCATGAATAAAAACTGGCGGACGCGCGGCATAAAGTAACTCCCGAGTTGGTTCACAGCTTCGCCGCCCGGGCGCTTCATTCCCACAAAATAGACCAATGAACTTCTTGAGATAATGCCCAAGCGCCCGGGCGGCTTTATTGGCGGGCACAATACAGAATTACATTGGGAAAGTCAAGGTGAGGAAAACGAGTGGGAACGGCCACTAGAAGCCCTCATTGATTTGTTGCTTTTTCGACTAATCATCGCAGCCGTAGCTTACCCAAAACTACTATTGCATCATTTCAATTTCTGCTTTATTTATTATTGGAGAAAGTTAAAGGGAACAGTTCGTCTTGCAAACGGCAGAGTCTACAAAGCCGAAGTGCATTGGTATGAGGCACACGGCGTCTGCAGAAAGAAATTCAAAATCAAACGTTACTTGGAATAAGAGCCATGGAAAAGACTGACCTTGAAGACCTCAGGTTTGCGATTTGCATTACAGATGAGGAGTCTGATTTAGAAAAACGGAAAACCTACCGCGTTTTACCGGATCCGGTTGCGGCAAAAGACAATTATGTCAGAGTCATAGATGAATCCGGAGAAGATTATCTCTATCCGGCAAGTTATTTCATTTTCATCGAGGTACCGGAAGTCTCAGAGCGTGCTATACTGTTGGCTTCATGAGAAAGTACGCCCAGTTTTCTTTAAGCAATTCCTCAGCAAATCGAATGAAATAAACAGCAAACCTCCGCTTAGAAAAATTTGCGTAGTTCCTCCACCGCGACGCGATCTGTCGCGAAATACTGCTCTTCCCCAGAAAAACCGGCATTACCAAATTTGATCTGCGGCCGGCGGCACGTTGAAGCATCAATTCTGGCAGTGGTGAGAGAAGCATGCACTTGCTCGCAGCCGGTGCGGCTGAGTATATCTGCAATGGTAAAGCGATTGATCCCACCCGCCGGCAAAATTTGAATGCGTCCGGCAGCCTGCTTGATGAATTCGGCGATGCGAGTTGCGCCGTTATAAGCGCTGCTCTCCTGCCCGGACGTCAACACCCGCGTCACACCCAAATCGATCAACTGTTCGAGCGCAACCCTCGCATCAGGCGTAACATCAAATGCGCGGTGAAACACGATTTCACGGCCAGCAGCTTGTTGAATAATGCTCGCACAACGTGGCTGGTCGATCGTACCGTCTTCATGCAAAATGCCGAAGGCAATGCCATCCGCGCCATGCGCCAGCGCCAACTCAACCTCGCGTTGCATGACGGTGAATTCGCTTGCGCTGTAGCAAAATCCGGCCGGTCGCGGGCGAATCATGACGATGATCGGAAGGCGCAGCGCTTGCCGGGTTTCTTGCAACAACCCGAGTGACGGCGTGAGCCCACCGAGCGACAAGGCAGAGTTCAACTCCACGCGATCGGCGCCGCCCTCTTGCGCGGCCTGGCAATCTTCCAGTGAGGCGGTACAGATTTCGAGGAGGATTCTCTTGCCCTTCGAGATCATGGCAATATTATTGACAAAGATTTTATTTTTTGCTGAAGGCGATTACCCCACGCTCAAACGGCAGGCAATGCTTACTGCGATTCTTTTTCGAGAAAACGGGCTATTTCGTCAACAAGGTTTGTAGCTGATTGACGTAGCTGGGTCACTTCTTCGGCAGTAAAATCAGGGAAGTCAGTATAGTCCCCTCCTTGGCGCGAATAAACATGTAGCGAAAAAGCTCTCCCAACTCTTTGCGAACGACGCCGGTTTTGACGAAATGTTGATTGAATAAAGCAATAACACCGGAGTGTTTAGACGACTTCAACGCTTTCGTCTCCAGCAACGCACTCACAGCATAAAAGCAGCCATAATAAAGTCGGTTTACCGCTCCAACAAAATGATGCGCCTCTTCGAGAATCCTGGCTTCACTCAGCGTCTCGTGCGCACGTTTCAATCGCTGGCGAATCGCCTGTTTCTGATTTTCCGTCATATTGGCACGCCTTCACTCTGAATTGAATCATATAGTGGTGTAATATTCAAAGGTTCGGCATGCCATCGCTCCCGTTGGCGCACAATCAAGTTGATAAGCTGATCATGCTGCAGTTCAATCGCATAAATTTGATTACTGATCGCGCGCTTCAATTCATACGTTGCTTGCTGCGGCACCAACACCAGCAAATCAATATCCGACTCTGCGGTATCCTCGCCGCGCGCTACGGAGCCGTACAAAATGACGTCGGCGTGCGGCGCAGCTTTGCGAATAGCCGTGGCGCAGAGCTTTAATAACCCCGCTCTATTTGAATGCTGCTTTTGCCACTCTTGATAACTTTGCATAGCGTGTTAATCTCAACAAAACGATGCCTTTTCTTTTGCTCGTGACAATTTTAGGGCATTCCGTCTAAAAAATCAAGGGCTTGTTAACAATGGCCTCGCGCGGCTTACTTGTTTGTAACAGGCAAAAAGACTTTCTTTGTTTCTTGCAGCCCCACCCAAATTGCCTCTCTCCCTTCTTTGCGCTCGATAGCCACGAAGAATTGCAGCAGCCACGCGCGGTGCGAGGGGTTCGTTGGTGCAGATGAAATGCTTTTTGGCAAGATAGCATTGATCGAAGAGAAATCGTGCCTG
>QEVD01000025.1 GCA_003576975.1 Candidatus Zhuqueibacterota bacterium | reverse complement strand
TCCAGTCGCCCTACGGGCTCCTTCCGTTACCCCCGCTGGGGGAGAGTGTCCACGATGTCCTGGCACTAAAACTTGTCAACGATGTCTTGGCACTTGAGATGTAATGTCTACACCGGTTTTCAGACAAACTGAAAATCAAAGCTCTTCGAGCAACATTGATGAATAGGCAAAACCATTATGGACAAGACCATTCAATCGTCTTGCCCCAAGTGGTTTTGTCTAAAATTTTTTCCCAGGGCCCCGCGAATGGCTTCGGTGTTCACTGGCATAGGAGGTAAAACACCCAAATTGTAGCTGCCTGTTCTTTTCTGAATGCCGGCATTAAAGTTCAGTGACGTTCAACCACGGTTAAACCGTGGTTTTACTACAGTAGATGCCACGGCCAAGCCGTGGCGAAACAATTGCCAATTACCGCTTTTGATCGTCAATCCCATTCAAACAAGTTGGACTCTGAGCCGCTTGTTGATCTTCCCCTTGCTCTCGTGCCCCACCACTTTGATCTGTCCGACTTCACGCGTGTTTGCGACATGCGTGCCTCCGTCGGCCTGCAAATCAAGCCCGACAATCTCCACCGTGCGCACTTCTGAAATGCCTGCCGGCAGAAGATTGATTTTGGTGCGAATCAAATCCGGAATTTGAAACGCCTCTTCCCGCGGCAATATCTTCACACGAATCTCGCGCGCAGCTTCGACTTCGCGATTGATGGCGCTTTCCACCTTCTCGGCGAAATCCGCGCTCATGTTTTCCAGCTCGAAATCCATGCGCGCTTTGAGCGGTTCCATGTTGCCGCCGGTAACCTGCGCGCCGAAATCGCGCCAAATCACGCCGCACAAAATGTGCAGCGCCGTGTGCGTGCGCATCAACGCGTAACGGCGCTCCCAATCCAATACGCCTTCGACATGCTCGCCAATCGCCGGCAATTCGCCTTCGAGATGATGTAAGACAATTCCACCCTTTTTTTCGGCTTTCTTGAGCGGAACTTCTTTGCCCTGCCAGCGCAATACACCGAAATCCGCGGGCTGGCCACCGCCGCCGGGATAGAAAGCCGTTTGATCGAGAACAATCGCATTGCCTTCGTGCGAAGTCACGATTGCTGAAAATTGTTTAAGGTTGTTGTCGGTTTGGTAGAGAAGCTTCGTGTTCATCTTGATCCTCGCTCATTTCAAGCTGTTCTAGAATCCCGGCTGCGTGTGCGCTGCCGGCCTCGTGTTGTGCTTTCAACCAGGAAACAAATTCCGCCGCGACTTCGGCGCGCGCGCCGCCGAGTCCATGATTATGGGAATAATCGTTCTCGGCGGAACAGGAATCGAATAACAGTCGCCCTTTGGCCAGCAGCGCCTGGCGTTCTTGTGGTGTCATAAAATCCACTCGCGTTCGTAAAAGCCTAACCCGGACGAGCCGGAACCAAAAAGAAAAAACTCAGCCCGCAAAGCCTTTCTTTGCGTACCTTGGCGGCTTTGCGACTTTGCATGAATGTTTTTGTTTTTTGCACTGCTTGGCCTCTTTCGTGACTAAAATAAAAAATCGTGCCGATAATGCAAGCCGCGTTTATTTGCAACAAATTCGCAATTAGCCCTTGCGCTTTACAACTCTCTTCGGTTATCTTCGCCCGCAGCTCTGCATTTGTGTGAGCTTCTTCGCAAAGGACGCCTGATCACTCATGATCATTTCGCTTGATCATCTTACCGTTGTTATATTTGTCGTAACCTACCTCGGCATTGCCTTTGGCCGCATTCCGGGCTTGCAGATCGACCGTACCGGCATTGCCATTTTCGGCGCGATTGCATTGATGGTGGCAGGCGCTTTAACGGTTCAGCAAGCCACCACGACCATCGACTATTCCACTCTGCTGCTGCTCTTCGGTTTGATGATTCTTTCGGCGCAACTGCGTGTCGCTGGTTTTTACCGGCTCGTCGCCAAATATGTTCTCACCTATGCGCATCGCCCGCTCACGCTTTTAATCGGAATCACCGTCTCCAGCGCCCTGCTCTCCAGCGTGTTTGCCAATGATATTGTGTGCCTGGCGTTCAACCTCGAGCAACATTGGCAGTGTCGCGACGTTGATCGGCAATCCACAAAACATGTTCATCGGCCAGGTTTCCAATCTGGAGTTTGGCCGCTACCTGCTCGTGATGATGCCGGTCACACTGCTGGGCATTGCCGCCAACGTCGGGGTTGTGCGCCTGTTTTGGCGCGATGAATTCAAAACCTCGCCGGAGGCCGGCGCGATCACGCAACTTCCGCACGAACTGGAGGCCTTGAAGCCGGATTACCGCTCGATCAAAAAGACGCTGATCATCACCGGTTTGTTGTTGCTGGCTTTTTTAGCGGGCTGGCCGCGCGAGCTTTGTGCGCTGGCTGCCGCGGCGCTGTTGTTGCCCTCCCGCCGCAATCCCGCGGAAAAACTCTTTGCGCTGGTGGATTGGAATCTCATGATGCTGTTCATTGCGTTGTTTGTCATCGTCGGCGCGCTGCAAGAACGCGGCCTCATGGCGCAAGCGCTGGCGAGCCTGTCGTCCCGCGGATTCTCGCTCGACCAACCCGTGATCTTTGTCACGCTTTGCACGATCTTGTCCAATCTCGTCAGCAACGTGCCTGCGGTTTTGTTGATGCAGGATATTCCGCGGGAGTCGCAAACGCTTTGGTATCTGTTGGCGATGGCGAGCACGCTGGCCGGCAATCTAACCTTGCTCGGCAGCATCGCGAACCTCATCGTCGCGGAGAAGGCGTCAAAATCGGCTTGCCGCTAACGCTGACTACATTGATCATCGGCACAGTCTGGGTTTTGCTGGTGACTTGAGGATTCTCGCGTAAATAATTTGCTCATATTTCAAACCGCGAATGGACGCCAATAAACGCGAATATCGAAATTGGCGAATATTCGCGTTCATTCGCGGCATCAAAGAGGAAAGAGTTCACAATGGACATCTGGCTGTGGTTGGGCTTTCTGCTGCTAGTCGCATTGATGCTGGCGCTCGATTTGGGCGTGTTCAATCGCCACGCTCATGTGATTAAAGCCAAAGAAGCGCTGCTCTGGACGGCATTTTGGATTCTACTGGCGCTGGTTTTCAACGTTGCCATTTATTTTATGTATGAGAACAACTGGCTGAACATCGGCAACGCAGACGGGGAATTGCTCTCGGGCGGCCAGGCCGCGCTGCAATTTTTCACGGGATATATTGTTGAGAAATCCCTCAGCCTCGACAATATCTTCGTGATTGCCGTTATCTTCTCTTATTTCAAAGTGCCGGCGATGTATCAGCATCGCGTCTTGTTTTGGGGCATCGTTGGCGCGGTAATTTTGCGCGGCGCGATGATCGTGGCGGGGACGGCCCTCATCGAACGTTTCACCTGGATGACGTACATTTTCGGCGGCTTGCTCATCGCCACCGCCGTCAAAATGATGATTACCCGCCACGAAACGCTCGAACCTGACAAAAATCCGTTGGTACGTCTGGCGCGCCGCTTCTATCCGGTGAGCAAAGATTTTGAGGGCCAGCATTTTTTCACACACCTCGAAGGGCGGCGCGCCATGACGCCGATGTTTCTGGTTCTACTCGTCATTGAAAGCACGGACGTCCTATTCGCGATCGATTCGATACCGGCGATTTTTGCGGTGACGCACGATCCTTTTCTCGTCTTTACTTCGAACATCTTCGCTATACTCGGTTTGCGCTCGCTTTATTTTGCCCTCGCCGCGATGATGGACAAGTTCCGCTATCTCAAACACAGCCTGGTTTTCGTTCTGAGTTATGTCGGCGTCAAAATGATTCTCACGCATCACCATCCCATCCCCACCACGACGTCTCTCATCGTTATAGCCAGCTTGCTGACGGTGGGCATTCTCGCCTCGATTTATGCGGGCCGCCGCGATCCCGTACCGCTCGCCTCGCCGCTGCCGCGTGAAATCACGGGCGGCGAAAAGTAAGATCACACCACACATGCGAATGCTATCGTGAACATTTTTCATCCGAAAGAACACCTTACTGAACAAGACGTGCAGGCCGGCTTGCGCGGCGTGTTGCGGGACGGCCTGACCACCCAGGCCATGCTCACCCTCACCGGCGGCGCTTTTCTGGTTGATTACGCGCTGCAATTCGAGGCTTCGAATGCCCTCATCGGTTTACTGGCCGCCATCCCGTTTCTTGCGCAACTCGTGCAGGTTCCCTCCATCTACCTCATCGAAAAATATCGCGTGCGCCGGGCGATTTGCGTGTTCGGTTCTGCTCTCGCACGGCTATTTTTGCTGGCCGTCTGCACCATTCCCTTTTTTCTGGCCGGTGCAACTGCATTGGCGGCGTTGACGGCTTGCATTCTTGGTTATGCGGTTTTCGGCGCCATTTCCGGCTGCAGTTGGAATTCATGGATGCGCGACTTGATTCCGCAAAACCGCCTGGGCGCATTCTTCGCCAAGCGCATGGCGTTGATGGCCGGCTTCGGCGTCGTGCTCAATTTGAGCGCCGGGTTCTATATCGATTGGTTCGCGGATTACTTTCACACCGCTAAAGTTTTTGGCTACTCGATATTGTTCCTGGCAGGCGCCTCTGCAGGTTTGCTCGGCGTCTATGTCATTTCCAGGATTCCCGAGCCGCGCATGCCCACCACCGAAAAACATCTGCCGTTTTCCGCCATGCTGCTGCAACCGTTCAAAGAAAAAAACTTCCGGCGATTGATCATGTTTCAAGGCGCCTGGAACTTTGCCATCAATCTGGCGGCGCCGTTTTTCACGGTGTACATGCTCACCATGCTCGGCCTGCACATGCGCGCTATCATCACCTTGCAAGTGTTGAGTCAGATTATGAATCTGCTCTTCTTTCGCATTTGGGGACGTTTGTCCGATCGCTTCAGCAACAAATCCGTGCTGAGCGTGGCCGGGCCGTTGTACATCATTTGCATTTTTGTTTTCACCTTCACCACGCTGCCGAACAAATATCTGTTGACCATGCCGCTGCTCATTGTTATTCACATTTTCATGGGAATCGCGACTGCCGGTGTGACGCTGGCCACCGGCAATATCGGTTTGAAACTTGCACCGCAGGGACAGGCAACGGCTTACTTGGCCGCGAACAGCCTGGTGAATTCCACCGCGGCCGGCATTGCACCCATTTTGGGCGGAAACTTTGTGGACGTTTTTTCGGACTATGCGCTGTCGTGGACAGTGAGATGGAAAAGTCCGGCAGGCGAGATGACATTTGAAACTCTCGATTTGCAGCATTGGGATTTCTTTTTTATACTCGCATGCCTGGTCGGTTTATATGCCATGCACCGGCTTGCCAAAGTCAAAGAAGTCGGCGAGGTGGAAGAAGAAATCGTTGTACTTGAGTTGATCGCCGAAGCACGTCGCTTCATGCTGAATCTTTCCACCATTGCCGGCTTGCGTGCCGCCTTGCAGTTTCCGTTTTCTTTGCTGGGAACGAGTTTCAAAAGGCCCAATTCGCAAACCAAACCCGGGGATACATAAACCGGCTGAACGCGCGCGCTGCCGAAAAATTGCCGGGATTCTTGTCGATTTTTTCGCGGCTCAATCGTCTTGTCTGTGGAAATCCAGGCCGTCCTCCTCGAGTTTTGGTGTCAGACGCCAACGGCATGCCTTATTGCGTGAGGACGGCGACAAAAACGAATCGCATCACCAAGCAGGAGGGTGTTATGGCGCAGTTCATTTTGTTGTTGCGCAATGGAGAATTTCCGGTTTATTCTCCCGAGGAAATGCAAAAAGTTCTGGAGAAGTATCTTGCCTGGGCGGACAAGCTGAGAGCAGAGGGCAGATATCGTGGCGGCGACGATCTCAAAGAAGGCGGGTGTGTCTTGTCCATGAAAAACGGGAAATTCATTGTCGACGGGCCTTACGTCGAAACCAAAGAGATTGTCGGCGGTTATTTTCTGATCGAGGCGAAAAACCTCGAAGAAGCCACGGAAATCTCAAAGGAATGCCCGCATCTCGGTTTCAGCGGCAGCATTGAAATACGCGAAATCAATCCCCATTGAGCCAGAGCCGCCCGGGCGGCCAATCATGAAGCGCACACGAATTCAATAAACAATTTATTCTTGGATAACAAACCGCCCGGGCGGTTGAAAGCGAGGATTCATGAGTTATTTTACACCAGAGTACTTGAAGTTCTTTCGCGGGCTGGCGAAAAACAACAGCAAAACCTGGTTCGAAGCCAACCGGGAACGCTATGAAAACGAGGTCAAAAAGCCGTTTGCCGCCTTTGTCGAACAAATGATCGCGCGCATTCATGCCGAAGACGCCGAGGTCAGAATCTCGGCAAAAGAGGCGATTTTCCGGATCAATCGCGACGTTCGTTTTTCCAAGGACAAAACGCCCTACAAAACGCATATGGCGGCGCTCATTTCTCCCGCAGGCCGCGCCGATCATGAAACGCCCGGTTTTTATTTGCAATTCGGAGCAGACATGGTGATGCTGGCGGGCGGCGTGTACACGCCGGCAAACGAGAGTGTTTATCGCATTCGGCGGGCAATTGTGAATCACCCCAAAGAATTCCAGGCATTGCTGCAAGACAAAGAGTTCAAGAAAAAATATGTGACGCTCCAGGGCGAAGCGAACAAAGTACTGCCCGGCGAATTCAAAGAAGCGGCATTGCAGCAACCGTTGCTTGCCAACAAACAATTTTATTATGCCGCCGAGCTGGAGGCCGCAACAATTCTCAAGAAAAATTTGCCGGAATTCTTGATGCAGTATTGCCGCGCTGGTCGGGGCATGAATGCTTTTTTGAAACGCGCGCTGGGAAAATAAACCGTGATCGCTGCAAAACAAAACAGCGCAGTCAACGATTTAGTTGATCACTTATTTCGCCACAAAGCCGGACAAGTGGTGTCGACGCTGACACGCATTTTCGGCTGGGAGCATCTCGATCTCGCAGAAGATGTGGTGCAGGAGACGCTGCTCAAAGCTTTGCAACAATGGCCGTTTCGCGGCGTGCCGCAAAATCCCGGCGGCTGGATTTTGCAGACCGCCAAAAATCTCGCCATCGATGCGCTGCGGCGCGAAGCCTCGTTTCGCAATAAAGAAGAAGAGATTGCGCGGCGGCTGGAACAGGACTTGAATCTTTCCGATGAAATTGCGCCTGCCGGCTTCAAAAGCGATCAACTCGCGATGATGTTTGCATGCTGCCATCCCATTTTGCCGCGGGAGGTGCAAATTGCGTTGACGCTGAAGATTTTATGCGGTTTCAGTGTGACAGAAATTGCGCGGGCGTTTCTCACCGCTGAGGCCACGATTGCGCAACGCCTGGTGCGCGCCAAACGCAAACTGCGCGCAGAGAACATTTCACTCCGTGCTCCCGAAAACGGCGATTTGCGCCGCCGCTTGCAGGCCGTGCTGGAGGTGCTGTATCTGCTCTTCAACGAAGGCTACAACGCGCATGCCGGCGCAGATCTGGTGCGGCAGGATTTATGCGCGGAAGCGATTCGTCTGACAGCGCTACTGGCCGAGCATCCTGCCGGCAATCTTCCGGCAACGCATGCCCTGTTGGCGCTGATGTATTTGCAGGCCGCGCGCTTGCCCAGCCGCGTCGACGACCAAGGCAATCTCTTTTTGCTGGCGGAACAAGATCGCAGCCGCTGGGATCAGAAGCTTATTCATGCGGGTTTGTATCACCTGGCGCAAGCCGGACAGGGCGAGGAGTTGACGGTGTATCACCTGCAAGCTGAAATTGCACTGCATCACACGCTCGCGCCCAGTTTTGCTCAAACGGATTGGCCACGTATTCTCGCTTTGTATGACGATTTGAGGCGGCGGGATCAGTCGCCGGTGGTTGCGCTCAATCGGGCGGTGGCGGTGGCGATGGTCGCCGGCCCGCAAGCCGGTATCAAAGAGCTTGAGTGCATCAGCCGGCTGCCGGCGATGCAAACGTATCATCTTTTGCCGGCAGCGTTCGGGGAGTTTCACATGCAACTGGGTGATACACAAAAAGCAGCGGCCTGCTATGAGCAAGCTCTGACGCTCGTGGGAACGGAACCGGAGCGGCGCTTTTTGCTGAATAAACTTAAATCCTGCCAAGCCGAATAAAATATCCACTCGCCAACCATTAACCCGCACAACGCTGCAAAGCACGATTAGTGATCATTTGATTTAACCGCAGGTTTGATGTCGATCACGGGAGTGCCATCGATGGCCTCGATTGCGCCAATATGCAAACGGTTTCGCTTTATCTCCAAAACCTTCACGCGATGAAGCCCCACCGGGTTGGGGCGATCGGGTGAGCGCGTCAAGAATACTCCTGTCAAAGGATTGGCAACATCTCCTCTGGGATGAACCTTCAGCACCTCCCGGTGCGCGCGATGGAGCCAGGTGATGACAATGATGTCATCGCCGGCTTGCATGCGATGCAAACCTTCTGCATACGCCGGTAAGATCTCCAGAAAAGCGTTGGGAGCGCCTTCGGTATAAAACAACGGCGCGTCCTTGCGGCTTTTAATTTCTGATCGAATGATTCCAATCGGCGTAATTGAAAACCTCTTCACCTGATCCTCCTCATTTAAAACGTTTGAATTCCAATGCAATAATGCGCGAGAATTCGAAAACCGGCCATCTTCATTTTTTATGCAGCTCGACTCTTAATCTGACGATAGCCTGGCCGCGTTATCCTCGTACGCGCGCCATGATTTGAGCTTAAATCCACCATACCGCGGTGATTGAACGATAACATTGTTGATGAGAATGGCAACATATGAAAAATCTCGCGACACAATCAGTGCTTCCGGTTCACAACATTCCATTTTAGCCTTGCGCCGGGAGTTGCGCGAGCTGCATTTTTATAAACTTTTTTGACGATTTTCAGCTCTTCCTACCAGTCTTGACATTCATCGTTTTTTTGAGTATTTACGTCACGTCCTAAAATAATGCAACCAAAGCTTCTCGAAAAATTATTCTCTTTGGCAATTCAACCTCATCATCACTTGCCCAACAGAAGGAGATGGAGATGTCCGACAAAAAATTGGTGAATTACTCCACCGACAACGGCCTAGCCATTATCGAATTGACCGATCCCCCGGCCAACACCTACACCTATGAAATGATGCGGCAACTCGATAACGCCATTCTTGATGCCCGCATGGACGACAGCGTGCACGTGATCGTGCTCAAGGGCGCAGGCGAAAAATTTTTCTGCGCCGGCGCGAACATTCGCATGCTGCAAGAGGTGACGCCGCGCTTCAAATACTTCTTCTGTTTGCACGCCAACGAGACCCTGACCCGCCTTGAACAAACGCCCAAACTCGTGATCGCGACGTTGAACGGCCACTGCGTCGGCGGCGGTTTAGAAATTGCGATGGCGGCGGATATTCGCATCGCCAAAAAGGGCGCAGGCAAGATCGGCTTGCCGGAAGTAACACTCGGCGTATTGCCCGGCACCGGCGGCACGCAGCGTCTTGCGCGCCTGGTGGGCAAAGCGCGCGCGATCGAGTTGATGACTACGGGCCGCACGTTCGAATTCGAAGAAGCGGAGCAGATGGGTCTGGTGAATTATGTTTATCCGGCGGAAGGCTTCTGGGAAAAAGTGGTGGAATACGCGCGCCAATTCCTGCCGCCGAATAAAGCGAGCAAAGCCGTCGGGTTGATCAAGCGTTCCGTGCAATCCGGCCTCGAAGTGCCGTTCAGCGAGAGCCTGGCCATCGAGCGCGAGTTGCAGCAACAGCTCTTCCAAAGTGAAGACGCAAAGGAAGGTTTGACGGCATACAATGAGAAGAGAAAGCCGAATTTTGCAGGCAAATAACCAACGGCAAACAACCCGACTCCTAAAATTTCAAGACATCTGTATTTCTATTCAGTATTTTCTTCCTAAGACATAGGCTCTTTTTATCATTTTTGATTCTTCTTCACATGCTCACCAAACTCTTCATCAACGGCAACTGGGAAGACGCGCTTAGCGGCAAAACCTTCCCCACCATCAATCCGGCAACAACGGAAGTCATTGCACACATTGCAGAAGGCGGCGCGGAAGACGTCGATCGCGCCGTGCAAGCCGCACGCGCCGCGCTCGACGGCCCGTGGGGCAAGATGAATGCGGCGGAGCGCGCTAAAATTATTTGGAAGATGGGCGAGCGCATCATGGCGCGCGCCGACGAGCTGGCCAAACTCGAAACCATGGATAACGGCAAAACCATCACGGAATCCAGCCGCATCGATGTGCCGTATTCCGCGGATTTGTATTTCTACTATGCCGGCGCCGCCACGAAACTGGAAGGCCATACCATTCCCGTCAACGGACCGTATTTCTGCTACACCCTGCGCGAGCCGCTGGGTGTCGTCGGCCTGATCGTGCCGTGGAATTTTCCACTGCTGCTTGCCTCGCGCAAAGTCGCCGCGGCGTTGGCAGCGGGCAATACCGTGATTTTGAAACCTGCGGCGCAAACGCCCTTGACGGCGATTGCGCTTGCGGAAATCGGCATGGAAGCGGGCCTGCCGCCCGGCGTTTTGAATGTCGTGCCCGGTCACGGTGCCACCGCAGGCGCAGCATTGGTCAAACATCCCGGCGTGGATGGCGTTGCCTTGACCGGCGGCACAGCAACCGGACAGCAATTGATGCGCGACGCATCGAACACAGTCAAGAAACTTCATCTCGAGCTTGGCGGTAAATCTCCCAATATCGTATTTGCCGATGCCGATCTCGAAGCCGCCGCGAAGATGGCGCTCATGGGAATATTTTATAACAAGGGTGAAGTGTGCACCGCAGGTTCACGCTTGCTGGTGGAGAAATCGATCTATGACAATTTCATCGAGAAAGTCATCGGGCGCGCAAAAAAAATGCAGCCCGGCGATCCCATGGATCCCAAGGCGCGACTGGGTCCACTCGTCTCCGCGGCGCAATTGGAGAACGTGAAAAAGTATGTTGCGCTCGGCGAGCAAGAAGGCGCCCGCCTGCTTGTCGGCGGCCGCCAGCCTGATTCCGCGCCGGGCAAAGGTTACTTCTTCCAGCCTACGATATTTGATCAGGTGCAACCGGATTCGACCATTGCGCAAGAGGAAATTTTCGGCCCCGTGCTCGCGACTTTGACATTTCAAGACGGTGATGAATTGTTGAAGATTGCCAATGGCACGATGTACGGCCTGGCTGCTGCAATCTGGACCAAAGACATCAAAAAAGCGCATCGTCTCGCCAAAGCGATCAAAGCCGGAACGGTGTGGATCAACACCTACAACAACTACGATGCGGCCATGCCTTATGGCGGCTACAAAATGAGCGGCTTTGGCGTGGAGAGCGGCATGGCGGCAAAGCAAAAGCGTGTGGGTGGATTTGAGTTAAGTTGAGTCCCAATTTAAGGAGATAACGATGACAGTCGAACAAGTTCGCTCGCAAATTTCGGGGCTTTCCCCGGAAGCGATTCAACAGCTCGTTAAAGAACTGTTGGCTGTTGATCGCTATCGACGTGGAGAGATCGACCTCTCGGGCGTCGCTTTAGCCGCCAACCTTTCATCACTGGCAGAAGCCCCTTCGCTTCTGCGTCAATACGGCATTGAGCCAAAGCCGGATCAGCTTCGCACTTTGGAGGGCATGTTAGCTTCTCTCCAAAGCGGCGCGTTAGATTTCGTTTTGAAGGAAGCCGATCAATATACAGAGGCTGACCTTGTGGAGCGTTATTCATGAGACGAGGGGAAATCGTCCTAGCTGTTTTGCCCTTTACTGATCTCAGCGGACAAAAGCATCGGCCGGCTCTGATTGTCTCTTCAGATAGTCGAATAGGCGATGATGTCCTTGTTGCCTTTGTCACAAGTTATCATGGACAGGTAGTTTTTTCGACTGAGGTATTGCTCCTTGACAGCGATGCTGATTTTTCGCAAACTCGGTTGAAACGTTCATCTGTAATCAAAGCTGTCTTATTTTGGGAAAAATTGGAACATTGTCTCAGCATCTCATGCAGCAAGTCGATCAGTGTTTGCGCCTAGCGTTAGAACTATGAAATGATGCGGCCATATGCCCTACGGCGGTTACAAAATGAGCGGCTTTGGCGTGGAGAGCGGCATGGCGGCATTCGAGTTCTATTCGCAAAGCAAAAGCGTGTGGGTGGATTTGAGTTAAATTCCATCCACGAAGATTATTCCCACTGTCGCGTTTTAACCTCGAATCGCTTCGCAAAGATTATGAACTCCTCTCGCAATCTTGCTACTCGTTCTTCGGCATATCCTGCTCGACTCAAGACGGACGAACGCCCCAAGCTCGACTTGCCGCCTTCACGATTTGAACAAATCCTGGAATTCTTCTCCGGTCTGGGGGTGCTGGCATTTGGCTTGATGATGCTGCAATTCTGGTTCTCGCTGCCTGAAAAGATTCCCACACACTTCGGCGCCACCGGTGAACCCGATGGCTGGGGCAGCAAGTCTATGCTGGTGGTACTTTTCATATTGACTGTTGTTCTTTATGTCGGATTGACGATTTTGCGCCGCTATCCGCACAAATATAACTATCTCTGGCCGATTACGGCGCAGAATGCCGCCGCGCATTATCGCCTCGCGCGCCAGCTCGTCGGTTTCTTGAAATGCACGATGGTGTGGATGTTCGCTTACATTGCCTGGCAAACGATACAAACAGCGCTAGGCAATGCCACGGGATTGAGCCTTGCCTTTTTGCCCTTTGTGCTGGTGCTGGATTTTGGTACGATCATCTTTTACTTGATTAAAGCTTCTCTCATACGTTAAATCCATCCCAAAATTCGCCACAGCCACATCGACTCTGGGCCTGGCGAGGTTAAACGGTGGCATCGAGTATCTGATTGATATAGAAAGAAAGTTAAGTCCGAAATCAAGACATCAAAGGCATAACATGTTCCCCGAAATTTTCATTCTCTCCGCTGCGCGCACGCCGTGCGGCAAATTTGGCGGCGCATTTACGGAACTGACCGCGCCCGAGTTGGGCGCGTTTGCCGCCAAGGCTGCATTGGAGCGCGCGAAGGTTGCGCCGGATCAGATCAACGAAGTGATCATGGGCAATGCGCGGCCGGCAGGCGTCGGCCCGAACCCCGCACGGCAGATTGCCAAGCGCGCCAGCGTGCCATACGAAATTCCGGCCTACACTGTCAACAAAGCGTGCGGCTCGAGTTTGCGCGCCATACTCAACGCCGCACAAGCATTGAAATGCGGCGATGCCGAAGTCCTTCTCGTGGGCGGCGCTGAGAATATGAGTCGCGTGCCGTATTTGCTGATGAAAGCGCGCTGGGGCTATCGCCTTGGCCACGAGAAGCTCGTCGATGGCATGTATCAAGACGGCTTTCTTTGCCCGCTGTGCGGTCAAATCATGGGGGAAACCGCTGAGACTCTAGTGTCGCAATACAACATTTCACGCGAGGAACAAGATCGCTTCGCCATGGAAACTCAGCATCGCTGCGAGGCGGCGCGCAAATCACATCGATTTGATGATGAAATCGTTCCTGTTGAGCTCACAACCGGCAAAGGTGAAAAGAAGATCATCACTGCTGACGAACACCCGCGTGACGGCGTAACCCTGGAGTCGCTGGCGAAACTGCCGCCGGTGTTTAAAAAAGACGGCAGCGTGCACGCCGGCAATTCCTCGGGCATCGTGGATGGCGCTGCGGCGCTGGTGCTAGCCACGGAGGATTTTGTAAAAAGAAATAGTTCTCCTGTGTTGGCGCGCATCGTGGGCTATGCCACTGCGGGTGTCGATCCGGCGATCATGGGCATCGGGCCGGTGCCGGCGATGCGAGCGCTACTGAAGAAACACAATCTCAAAGAGCTGCATTTCGACATGTCGAAATTGAACGTGAATGGCGGCGCCATCGCGCTGGGCCATCCCATCGGCGCGACCGGCGCACGCATCACCGTGACACTCATGCATGAGATGCTCAAGCGCAAATCGCGTTACGGCATGGCGACCTTGTGCATCAGCGGCGGGCTGGGGATTGCATTGCTGGTTGAGAGAATGTGACATGGCAAAGATTCCGAAAGAATGGCATCAATACTTTTGGGAAGTTGATCCCCAAAAGGTCGATACCCAGAAGCATGCTTTTTATGTCCTCGGGCGGGTGTTGGAATTTGGCGATCGAGAAGCGGTAAGAAGTGCGCGGAAAATTTATGGAGATCGACAAATTAAAGAGCTTTTGCTCTCAACTTATTCACGAGGGCTGAGCAATCAAACCATTAGGCGCTGGCAAAAGGTTCTTAAATTGAAACCCGAAGAATGCAAGAAAATATTCTCCGTCCGGAGCAAAAATCCGACTTGGAATTATTAGGCAGAATTCCAGAGATCAAGCAGTTTTACCTTGCCGGCGGAACCGCTTTGGCCTTGCAGATCGGACATCGCTATTCAGTCGATCTCGATTTTTTTCGGTAAAGAAATTTTCTACCGCAAGACTGCTTAGAAATTTGCAAAGCGCCCCTACCTGCATAAAGCAGAGTATCAGCAAGGGAACATTGTACGTATTATTGAACGGGGTCAGTTGCAGCTTTATCGCCTATCCCTATCCTTTAATTGATGAACCGGTTTCTTCGCCTTGGGGTATTCAGCTTGCTTCTGTTAAGGATATTGGTGCGATGAAAATCAATGCAATCGGCGGGCGAGGCTATCGGCGTGATTTTGTTGATCTATACTGTCTAACGCAAATTCGCCCATTGCCAGTTATTTGGGAGGATTTTAAAAAACGCTATTCCGGGACGGGTTTGAGCCTGTCTCACGTGAAAAAAAGCCTAGTATATTTCTCGGATGCGGAAAAGGATCCTTTGCCTAATATGATCAAGCGCGTCAGTTGGAAGAAAATCCGTGAGTTTTTTGAAAAAGAATCCAAAGACCTGAGTATATGACGTATCAATTCCTCGAAATTGAAAGACACCGAGCCGTCGCCCTTCTCCGCTTGAATCGTCCGGAGCGCCTGAATGCGTTTGCCACGGAAATGGGTCAGGAAATCTGCCTGGCGCTGCGCACATTGTTCGAAGATGACAGTGTGCGTGTGGTGATTCTCACCGGCAACGGCAAGGGCTTTTGCGCCGGCGCGGATGTCAATTATCTCAGCGAGCTGGCGACAACCAAAAACTCGGCGCGCGGCCGGGTGTTGGTGGAAACCGGCAACGAAATCATCACGCTGATTCACATGGCGGAGAAGCCTGTAATTGCAGCGATCAACGGCCCGGCGGCCGGCGGCGGCGCCAGCCTTGCGCTCGCTTGCGATATACGCCTGATGGCGCAAAGCGCAAGTCTCGGCTTCACATTCATTCGTATTGGATTACATCCCGATCTCGGCTGCACGTATTTTTTGCCGCGGCTCGTGGGTTCCGCAAAAGCAGCAGAATTATTGATGAGCGGAGAGATGATTTCCGCCGATGAAGCTCTGCAATTGCGTCTCACCAACCACATCATTCCGGATGCGGAATTGCTGCCGGCTGCAATGAAACGGGCTGAATCACTTGCCGAAAAATCGCCATTGGTTCTGCGCCTGATCAAAAAGGGCTTGCAGCAAAGTCATGGGCAATCTCTCGATGTCATGCTGAAATATGAAGTGTATGCGCAGAGCTTGTGTTTTGAATCGCCGGAGGCGGCTGGAGCTATCGAAAAATTTTTGGCATCGCGTAAGAAATGATCAAACAGAAATAGCAAGGTTTTTTGGACGCAGATTGCCACAGATTCACGCAGATTAAAACTCCGTGCAAATCAGATTTGATCCGTGTCCAAAAATTTCGGTTCCAGCTCATTCGGGTTACGCTTTCGCACAGAATCATTCCGGGAACTTTTGCCCGCCCGCTGTTATTTTGAAGCACACTCCGGAGGTAAACACCATGATCGACTTCTCCCTTTCCGAAGATCAGCAGCAATTCCGCGCCCTGGCGCGCGAATTTGCACAAAATGAAATCCGCCCGGTGGCCGCGCAATTGGACGAAGATGAAAAATTCCCCGAAGAAGTCTGCCGCAAAGCCTGGGAACTGGGATTGATGAATGTGCATGTGCCCAAAGAATATGGCGGGCTGGGCCTGGGTGTGTTGGAGGAATGTTTGATCTCCGAAGAGATCGGCTGGGGCTGTACTGGCGTGGGCACGACGACGACGTGCAACGCGCTCGCCATCGCGCCCGTCATTGTCGCCGGTAATGACGATCAGAAAAAACGTTTTCTCACGCCGCTTACGAAAGAATTCTCTTTCTGTTCTTATGCCGTCACCGAACCCGGCGCAGGCAGCGATGTGCAGGCGATCAAAACCACGGCGAAAAAAATCGGGAATGATTACGTGATCACCGGTCAGAAAATGTGGATCACCAACGCCGGACACGCGCGCTGGTTTTTTGTGATTGCCTACAGCGATCAAAGCAAGGGGTATAAGGGCATCAGCGGCTTTATCGTGCCGGCAGACACGCCGGGCGTGAAAATCGGCAAGCACGAACCCAAGCTCGGCCAGCGTTGCTCGGACACGCGCGGCGTTACTTTTGAAGAAGCGAAAATCCCCGCTGCGAATTTGCTCGGTAAAGAAGGCGATGGCTGGAAAGCGGCGATGGCCGCGTTCGATCATTCGCGGCCAGTGGTTGCGTCAATGGCCGTTGGCCTGGCGCGCGCCGCGATGGAGCATGCTGCGAACTATGCCAAAGAAAGAAAGACCTTCGGTGTACCGCTGGCTGCTCACGAGGGCGTGAGTTTCATGATTGCCGACATGGCCAAAGACATCGAAGCGGCGCGTCTGCTTACGTGGCTCGCGGCCTGGACCATCGATCAAGGCAAACGCAACACCCTGCAAGCCGCGTACGCCAAATGCGCCGCTGCCGACACTGCCATGCGCGTGGCCACCGACGCCGTGCAAGTGTTCGGCGGCTATGGCTTCTCGCGCGAATATCCCGTCGAAAAACTCATGCGCGACGCCAAGATTTTTCAAATTTACGAAGGCACCAGCCAGATTCAACGGCTGATCATTGCGAAGGAAATTTTTGAGCGCGGTTAGTAAGCTGTTGCCTTCATTAGTTCATTCGGAATGTCATCCCGAAAGGATCTTGTGAAGTAACCTGTAATCTGCCTGCAACTTCACAAAATTCTTTCTGGATGACAGCCGTGTGCTGCGCCAAGGTTGAAGATCAAAGCGGAATGCTCAAACAATCATCACTCTTCGATCCTCAATCTGATTCATCTTTAATCACTTCTTCTCCTCTTCCAGCCTGCCGGCGCGCTCGGCTTCTCTCGCTGCCGGCCAAGCGCGCGGTTTGCCGGTTTTCTCGTCGATTGGCATCTCGCGTTTGGTACGGCCAACGAATGCTTCATCTTCCGAGGCCAAATAAACCAGCGACGCGACCAACACGACATTGTTTCTCAAATCGTCAAACACGAGTTTGTCGTAAGTATCGCGATTGGTGTGCCAGGTGTAGATGCCGTAGTTCCACCGGTTCGCGCCAAGACTAAAACCCGGCGCGCCCAGCGCGACAAAAGCGGCATGATCCGAGCCGCCGCCGGCCGGCATGCCGGCAAAATCAAACTTGATATGATCTGTCACCTCGCTCGGCACCCGCGCCAACCAGCGCGTCAACGATTCGCCGGTATCGATATAACCCGAGCCGGACATGCGCTCGATGCGTCCCGTGCCGTTATCCTGATTGAACAACGCTTGCAGCTTTGCCACGATCTCGGGATGATCTTTGACGAACGCGCGAGAGCCGTTCAAGCCCTGCTCTTCACTGCCCCAATGTCCGGCGAGAATGGTGCGCCTGGGATTCGGATAAACTTTTTTAAGAATGCGCATCGCCTCCATCATGAGAATCGTGCCCGAGCCGTTGTCGGTCGCGCCCGAGGCGGCATCCCAGGAATCGAAATGCGCGGAGAGCATGACATACTCATCGCTTTTTGCGCCGCCGCGCAATTCGCCGAGCGTATTATATGCCGGCGTTTCGCCGGTGAATTTTGCTTCAGCCACCAGGCGAATGCGGGGATTGGCGCCGTTCTCTGTCAGGCGATAAACCAAGCCATAGTCTTCCAGGCTCAAATCAATCGTGGGGATTTTCTTGGTATTCGCGCCAAAAATTTTGTTCACGCCATAGCCGTTTGACCAGTTCGAAGCGATGAGGCCTGCTGCGCCCGCGGCTTCCAACGCCAGCGCAAGTTTCTTGGCATCGAGGCCGGTTTTTTTGAGGCGCGCCTGCCATTGCGAGCGCAACGTATCACGCTCAACTTTCATTTTATCGAAGGATTCCTTGGTCGCGAATTCTTCCCAATCTTTATCCGGGCGGCCGGTGGGTTGCAGCATCGAAATCAATACGAATTTGCCCTTGACGTTGGGCAGCCATTGCTGAAACGCCACCGAGTCTGCTGTCTCTGCCAGAATGATCGTTCCCGCCTGAATGCCGTTCTTCGGCGTGCCTGGACTCCACGCCAGCATCGTGCCTTCGAGCGTGCGCACGCGCGGCGAGAGCAAGTCAATGTGTGTGATGCCACGCTCCCAACCCAGCCATTTGCCCCATTGCTCGTTGCGCGCTGCGATGCCCCAGCCGGTGTAGGTCGCCACCGCCCAGTCATGCGCCTTTTGCATTTGCGGCGTGCCCGTCAGCCGTGGCCCGATGACATCCAACAACTCGTGCGCCAACTTTTCCAAATGTGAATTCTGTTGCGCTTCGTGCCAAATTTTTTGGAGAACGCTATCTTGCGTTGCAAATGTTTGGCTGCGCGCCGGCAAGATGAGCAACACGAGAATCAACAAGCTTCGCGACAGGAATCGCATATATGCTCCCTTTGTGAGATGAATTATGGTTAATGTTGGTGAACTTTAAACCGGCTCTGTGGCACCTACAATTAGCTTGCGATGGAGGACTGTATGATGATCTCGATCGCGGCGCCGAGTGTCGTACAACATGCTTTCCAATGTTCGCGACGCTTGAAGCTCATCGCTTAAGATTCCCCTGAAAGTTCGCAGTTCCTGCGTCGTTGGCTGGAATTCGGCGAATGAAATCATAAAGTCGAATTGCGTACCATGCCGGTAAAGTCGACCAGGCAAAGAATTATGCTTGCGATGTCCCAACATTATCCCGTATCGTAGGTAGGGATGGACGGCCTTATGGGACGCCGCTTTGTGACTGTAGATAATCGCATCGTGCGTCATTGGCATCCTTCCCTCACTATTTCCAATCTTCGCTTCAACGACGACTCGCGGCTTCCACTGACCCGGCCCGACAGTCTCCACAATGGTAAGGTCTGTCTCGAACTCTTGCTTCCTCAAGTCTGGAACGTCACCATATGAATTGATTTCGTGCGCATAACACAAATTCAGGCCAGTCTTGACCTCAAAGTATTCTCCAAAAGGTTCGGCGGACAGAAGCTCGGCAATCAAGCTGACCCACTCACGCTCAGTCATGTGGTTGTCATCCTTTCGTATTTTGCGTTTTTCACAGCTTCAATTTCTGCAAGATTGTACAAATTTTTCAATCACAATCCAAATGCTCCGCTCTGCATTTGCGTCTAAAAAAATAAATCCTATATTCGCCCACACTATGCAAAGCGCCAATCTGCGCTCGAAAATCTAACTTCAGTGTAAAGGAGGAAGAATATCATGTCCCAACGCATTTTCTGTGCTGCCTTTGCCGTTTTGCTGGCGACCTCAGCTTTCGCGCAAGAAACATCCCGGCCGGTGCATACTTATTCCATCGTTGCGCGTGATCCGGCCACGGGTCACATGGGCGTGGCCGTGCAATCACATTGGTTTTCTGTCGGCTCGCTGGTCACGTGGGCGGAAGCCGGCGTGGGCGCGGTGGCCACGCAATCGTTTATCGATCCCGCCTACGGCCCGCTCGGTTTGCAGTTAATGCGCGCGGGCAAAAACGCAAAGCAAGCGCTGGCCGCGATCATTGCCTCTGATCCCGGCGAGGCGGTGCGGCAAGTGGCCATGATCGACGCACAAGGCAATGTTGCGGCGCACACCGGCAGCAAGTGCATCCCGGCGGCCGGGCATTATGTCGGCGAAAATTTTTCCGTGCAAGCCAATCTCATGTTGAACGACAAGGTCTGGCCGGCGATGAAGGAGGCGTATCAAAAAACTTCCGGAGATCTTACCGACAAAATGCTGGCGGCGATGGATGCCGCGCAGGCCGTGGGCGGCGATATTCGCGGCAAGCAATCTGCCGCAATCTTGATTGTGAGCGGAACGAATACCGGCCGGCCGTGGGCCGATCGCGTGATGGAATTGCGCGTCGAAGATCATCCCGAGCCGCTGCAAGAATTGCGGCGATTGGTGCATGTCCATCGCGCTTATCAACACATGAATGCCGGCGATCTCGCGGTGGAACACAATGACATGGAAAAAGCGCTGGCAGAATACGGCGCCGCGCAAAAAATGATGCCGGACAATCTCGAGATGGCTTATTGGACGGCAACCTCGCTGGTCAACGCCGGCCGCCTGGAGGAATCACTGCCGCTGTTCAAAAAAGTTTTTGCCGGCGATCCAAATTGGGCGGAATTGACACCGCGTTTGCCGGGTGTGGGATTATTGAATGTTGATGAGGCGGGGATGAAGAAGATTCTGGGAGTCGCGCCGAAAGCAAAAAAGTGAACTCATCTCGCATCCGCGTGTGGCTTTCTTACGCAGTCACAAAGGCTGCATCTTATTCCGCAGAGGGTGCCTGCTCCAGATGCGCAAGTGTGACAACGGTTTCTTCTTTGGGACTCGAGAGCACGACGCTGGTGCGGGTGTTTTTTACGCCCGGCCAGGATTGAATGCGCGAGAGAAGTTTTTCAAGAGTGGCGGTGGATTGGGTTTTGATTTTCAGGATATGCGAGCCTTCACCGGTGACGGCATGGCATTCAAGAATTTCAGGCTCGGACTGTGAGGAGCCGATAATTTGCGAATAAAAAACGGAGGATTCGGCCATCACAAAGATGAATGCGGTCAAGCCCAGGCCAACTTTCCTGCTGTCAACCACGGCGTTGTAACTGCGAATGACGCCGCGTTCTTCCATTTTGCGCAGCCGCTCGCTCACCGCTGGAATTGAAAGTTTCACATGCTCGGCCAGCTCATTGCGTTTGGTGCGGCCGCGTACTTGCAAAATCTTGAGAATCTTAATGTCTATCTCGTCTAGTTTTTCTGCTGACATGTTGCGTGCCTGATTGGTTACTGTTCCGTTCTTTAAACCGCTAATCAACGCGAAAGGCCGCTAATGCTTTTTAATTCGCGATGATTCGCGTCTATTCGCGTTTGGAGATTGGGAAAGTTATTTAATCGCTGACCCCAAGTAGAACTAATGCAAAATCGACCACGCTGCCAGGGATGAGGTGATTAAATCTTAATGCACATATTGGGGGGTCTGGGCTTGCAACAACGCCGCGATTTTAAGCGCCAACTCGGTGCAATCCGGTGATTTTGCGATGATGGCATCCGCCGCCCATGAACGAAAACTGAATTGAAACGCAGCATCCGAGGTATTGACCACGATCGGAATCGGCAAGCGCAAAGAAGCGAGCGTGCCGATCAAATCAAAACCGCCCATATCCGGCAGTTGCACATCCGCAACAACCAGGTCGATTTTCTCACACGAAAAAATGGCCAGCGCCTCCCGGCCCGAGTGTGTGCAAACAACGCGATATCCCTGAGATTCCAGTTTTGTTTTGCAATTCAAGCATTGTTCCAAATCTTCATCAACGAGCAACACTGTCGCGGCTTCCGTCCGTGGTGCAGATTTCATCATTCGCGCTCCTGAGGTATAAACCGAATCAACGCACACATCCTTTGTGTGAGAGGTTAAACCATAAATTTGAATGAGATGGCGCGAATATATATTCTTGAAAACATATTGTCAATAAAAATTTCATTTTTTTATTATTTTTAGACAAAAAAACTAATAATTAAAAATTATTCTGGAAATTGATCTTAATATATTCTGTAAATCCCGCTCTTCAATTAACTCAATCGCATCCGGCAGCGATAGCCAACGCCGGTCACGCAAAAAACTCTCTTCCCAAGAATCGAGTACTTGAGTTACCTGCAACAAAAAGACCTTGACATGGCAGACGCCGCCCCATTTTTCATAAGCATACTCGCCGATTTCATCAGGGTGCAGAATGCCAGTCACACCCGCTTCTTCCAGCGCTTCCTTCGCCGCAGATTCGGCCGGTGACAAATCCGGCTCGACAATGCCTTTGGGAATGATCCAGCGTTTACGGCGCCGCGAGGTGATCAACAAAACCTCCACCTCATTCCCGGCAATGCGATAAGGCACAACGCCGGACTGATTGAACAAATAGTTTTTATCAAACAGGCTTGTCATGATGCGCGCGGCGAATTGTTGTCAACAAAATCGTGCTCTATATATCCATTCTTCGCATCAGATGCAAGCGCTGCGTTCGCTGCCGCGCTTGGAAATTTTTAAACACAGTGCACAAAAAATCACCGTCATATTGAGCAAATATTCTCATTCTAAAAATCGTGCGGAACTTTACTCAATTTTATCCGTAATTTTGTGCAACTTAGCAGTTGAGATGAGACATCAAACGTGGAGGTTGGGATGTCCTATTCAAAATTTTGGACAGCGCTTATACTGTGCGCGTCTGCAGGACTTGTGCTGGCGCAAGAGAAAGACAAGCCAGCGCCCGGTTATGAGGATTTGGACAACGATTTCAAAATCGACACCGGCTCGACCTTTCGCATGCGCGTGGAAGTTGATGCCGGCAAAGTGCGTGTTTCGCGCGGCCAAAGCAAGGACAGGGTGAAAGCGCGCCTGTTTTACGATCGTGAGGAATACGAACACACGTTTCGCTATAATGAAAAACGCAACGCGCTGGAAATCATTCTCGACAAAACCCGCTGGATTGGCAAGCATGACAATCACGAGGCGGGTGAACTGGATCTGGAGTTGCCCACCGGCGGAGACATGGATTTGGATTTCAAAATCAAAGCCGGCGAAATTGAAATGCAACTCGGCGGTTTGAGTCTCGCGGACTTTTCGCTGGAGACCATTGCCGGCGAGGTCAACCTCGATTTTGATGAGCCGAATCAAAGAGAGATGACCAACCTTTTTCTCAACACAAAAATCGGCGAGTCGAATTTTCGGCGATTGGGCAATGCGCGTTTTCGCAATGCCGAAATTGACGGCGGCATCGGCCAGTTGACCATTGATTTCAGCGGCGATTTACTCAAAGACGCGATTGCCAATGTCGATCTCGACATTGGCGAAACCACGATCGTGCTGCCGCGCGAATCCGGCACACGCCTGTCGATTTCAAAATTCATGTTTCTCTCACATTTTGAGCCGCCCCGCGATCTGCGCAAAGATGGCCGGTATTATTATTCCCAAAACTATGATGACGCCAAGCAAAACTTTCAGTTGAGCATTAGTGCGGGCATTGGCGAATGCCGCATCAAACAGGACTAGTTCGCGGCGCCTTGATTTTTAGGAGTGGCTCCTTCGAAGTGTCAGACGAATCTTGTGAAGTACTCGCCAATTTGCCTGCGATATCACAAGATCCTTGCTGGATGACATTCAAAGATGGATAAATCTTTCAGGGTAACAGTGTACTCGTTCATCGTCAATGTCAAGATATCGCCGCACACATCATCGCAAAATAAAATTGTGCGCCATCGGGCAGTGCTCAACTTGAAATCAAAGACGGCAACCTAAATCCGGAATCGAACCATGAAAACCTCCTTTTCCAAAATCGTATTGTGCGCCCTGGTTTTGCTGCTGGCGGATGGGCAAGCGGGTGAATTGCGTGAGCGTTTTGAGAAAAGCTATGCGCTCGAGCGCGGCGGCAGCTTCTCATTGGATAATACCAACGGCGCGGTGCATATTGTCGCATGGGATCGCAACGAAGTAAAGATTGAAGCGGAAAAAGTCGCGCATGCCCGGCGCGAAGAAGATGCGCAGAAGTTGCTCGAAGCCACCGAGATTGTCGTGCGACAGGGCAGCAATTCTGTTGATGTAAAAACGCGCACCCCGCGCTCCAAAGATTACGGCGATAGTTTCTGGAGCTGGGTGTTTGGCAGCGGCAACGGCGGCGTCGCGGTGACCTATTGGATTTCAATACCCAAAGACGTCGATGTCAAAATCGAAACCGTCAACGGCCAGATCAATGTGCGCGAGATTTCCGGGCGCATTGAATTGGAAACCACCAATGGCGGTATCGAAGTCGATGAAGTGGAAGGCAGCGTCTCTGCGGCCACCACCAACGGCAAAATTCGCGTCGCGCTGGCAAAGGTCACGCCCTCGGAAACCATGAACTTTGAAACCACCAATGGCGGCATTACGGCGGAATTTCCGAGTGATTTCAGCGCCAACATCTCGGCGCGCACGACAAATGGCAAGGTGAATTGTGAGTTTCCGCTGGTGATGCAAGGCCGCTTCGGACGGAACGAATTGGAAGGCAAAATCGGCAGCGACGGTGGCCGGGTCTACTTGCGCACCACCAACGGCTCAATTTCGATCCTGAAAAGATCCTGACGGCTAACCACAACGAATACGTAAAAAAACGCCCGGGCGCTTGAAGCTTCCGGGCGTTTTAGTTTTATTGTCAAATTCCATCAAAAAACAAACGGCGGAGACGAATATATCGCCTCCGCCGTTCCAGGAAAGGAGGGGTGGATGGAAACTTGATGTTCTTCAGGATTCAGCTTTATTCACAGCTTCTTCTCGCCGTGCGCCAAATCCGCTTACAAGATACATGCCACCACTGCTTTCCTGTTTTATGAAGTTTCACTAACCTGCTAAACTATTAAAAATGGATTTTCCCTACCATTTCTTTGAATTTTTCGCGCCTCGCGCGTTTACGATTCGCACGCGACGGCAAAAATCGCGCTAGCCGCGTGTGCCGGGCTGAAACAACGCAATTACAAAAATGGCGTTCGCGCGCTTCAATCCTTGCCGGTCTTGGCCTCGCCGATATATAAATACCTGTTGAGTAAATTCACATACTCACTCCAGCGGCTTCCCGCAGCCCTTTCTTTTTTGTAAATGCGATCAATGGCGTTCATCTTGGAATCGATTTCATCGGCATAATACAGCAAAAACCCTTCAGGAATCATCGGCACCACCGGTGAGGCTTGCTCCAATGCGCCTTGATGGCTGAGAATCAAATGTTGCAACTTCATCGCCAATTCGTGCGGGAATTCCGGAAACTGCGCGATTTTATTGGCAACCATTTGCGCGCCAATCACAATGTGGCCGAGCAGGCGGCCGGCGTCGGTGTAATCGAACATCGGGCCTTGATTGTAAGAATCAACCTTGCCGATATCGTGCAACAGCGCGGCCGTCACCAACAAATCGCGATCAACCTGCGGGTAAATTTTGGCAAGACGGTCACAAATGGTGGCAATATTGAGCGTGTGTTCGAGCAGCCCGCCCAGATAGCCGTGATGCCACTTCTTGCCCGCCGGCACGGCGCAAAAGTCCTTGACAAAGCTCTCCTCAGCAAACATGCGGCGCAACAATGCCAGCAACGACGGCTGCGCGACGCTTTCGATCATCTTCTGAAAGCGCTGCCAGAGCTGCTCGCGATCCTCCGGCGTTGACGGCACGAGTTGCATGAGATCGACATCATCATCATCGCGCGCCGCGCGCATTCTATCGACGCGAATCTGCTTCTGGCTCTGATATTCTTCGACCGTGCCGGCGACCTTGACGATCTGCCCAGCTTCGGCGGTGACGGTTTCAAGATTATCCCACATCACGCCGGACATGTGATTGGTGACGTCGCTTAGCTCCAGCGCCAAATAAGGCTCTCCGTTTTTCTTCGCCCGGCGCTCTTTTTTGGTGAGCACGAGAAAGGTGGTGAATTGTTCTCCCAACAACAGATCGTTGAGCCTTTTCATGTTTTGCTCCGTTCGGAATGGTTTAAACTGCGGGAAAATTAAAGCAAACTCTGCTTAAAAATGCAAGCACAGAATTACGGAACAGCCCCCGTGCCTTGACAAATGCTCGATTCGTGACTATCTTGCGCCCCAAAAACGTGTGAGCATAGCAATTTGCCGGAGGAAGGAAAATGAGCCAGCGGCTAGCTTCGTACTGGTCGGGCAAAAGTGTTTTGATTACTGGAGCATCTTCGGGTTTGGGCGCGGCTGTTACCGAAGCGCTCGCGCCTTATAACATCAAATTCGGTTTGCTCAGCCGGCGCGCAGCGCCCATGGAAGAGCTGGCCGCCAAACTCGCGCACACCGGCAGCACATTTTGGATTCGCGCCTGCGATGTTCGCGAGCGCGAGCAGGTAGTTGCCGCGGTCAACGCATTTCATCAAAACGCCGGCCGCCTGGATGCAGTCTGGGTCAACAGCGGCGTCAGCCTTGATACTTCGTTTCGGCGCTGGACGTGGGAAAATGCCGATGCCTTGCTCAACACAAATCTGCACGGCGCCATTTACACCACAATTGCAAGCCTGCAAATCATGGCGCCGCAAAAATCTGGAACGATTATCGGCATTGGTTCAGCCGCTTCGATGCGGGGTTTGCCTTATCGCAGCTTGTACAGTCTGAGCAAAATCAGCCTGGCCTATTTTCTCGAAAGCCTGGCCGTCGAGCTGCCGGATATTCAATTCACCATGATTCACCCCGGCTTTGTCGACACGCCGATCAATCGAGGCAATCCCAGACGTTTTTGGTTATTATCCCCGCCTCAAGCCGCGCGGCTGATGATTACCGCCGTTGCCAAGCGAAAGCATCTTTATATCTATCCCTGGCGCATGAGTTTGTTGTATCGGCTCGTACGCATGGCGCCGGTAGCGTTATACGTAAACGCCGCACGCAAATTGATGCACTTGAGTAAACCGGCGCGATAAAGAGCCAACCACGACAACCCGGGAAAGAAGCCAAGCGCTGAGTTGTTACGCTTTTGTTTTTTCATTTGTCTCTCTGTTTGCCGTTTCTTGTCAGCATGTGACCACGCCTGAATAAAAATCGCGAAGAAATAAGCGTCCGTGTTTGAGTAATTGTTTGCATTTCTTGGCATACTTCACGACATTTGCGCCTGACAACTAGTTCGATCGCAAAGAGAATTCAAGGATGAAGACTTCCTCACATGCCGGTTGGTCGCGCTGGCTCGACGGCATGTTTTGCCGCGGCATGCAGGCCATTGCCGGCCGCCAGGAGGGAAAATTCCCGCCACGTTTTCTTGATCTTTCAGAACACAACGTTTCTGATCCTCACTTACTTTTCCCTGAGCCGCCCGCGCTGGCAAACGACGAAATTCGCGGCGCGGCGTGGGAACGGCAAGACAAGTGCTGGCGCCGTGATTTTACTTTCCCCTCGCCGCTGCCCGCCCTGCACCGCAAGAATGATTTTGTTTTTGTGCGAACCTATGCGCCCGAGCGGCAACTGCATCTTCCAGCCGTGATCGTGTTGCATGGTTTGATGAGTATCTCAACCGTTGCCTATCGCCCATTTTTGCGCGCCATCGCCGAGGCTGGGGCCTCGGCATATTTTCTCGAGTTGCCCTATCATCACCGCCGCACGCCTGCGGGTTCGTTTTCCGGCGATTTATTCTACACTGCTGATTTTGAAATGACGTTGCATGCGGTGCGGCAAGCGGTTGCGGATGTTCGCCGCCTGGCGCATTATCTGCGCGAAGCGGAAGCGCCGGTGGTCGGCATTCTTGGTTTCAGCCTGGGCGCGTGGCTTGCTGCGCTGGCTGCCTGTGCTGAGCCGGAACTTGATTTTGCTTTGCTCGCCATGCCTCCGGCCGCGCTCAACGACATTGTTTGGGAATCGCCGCTCGGCGGTCGCATACGCCGCCAATTCGAAAACGCCCAATGGCGGCGCGCCGTTACCGCCAAATTTTACCGGCAACTCGACCCGGTGACGTATCATCCGCTGCTGCCCAGAGATCGCATTGAAATTTTTGCGGCAGAACACGATGCCATCATCGCGCTCAAAAACGTGCTCGCCTTGCAAAACGCCTGGGCGATCCCGCGCCTACACCAATATCCTGCCGGGCATATTTCAATCATGCTTTCCTCCGCCTTCAAAGCTGATGCTACCAGCGCCGTTCAGCGGCAGCTTGCCGGCGGGCGTGCCCTCGCCGGGCCAGTCACGGTCGTGCCGGAGGAATCATTGCGCATCATCTCGCCGGCCCCGGTCAGCACACAGGGCTATCGCTCTCCCACCAATTGATGTGAGCGCGGGCGGCCAAGCGCGCCTTCGCAAAAGCGGGCTTGCGTGTTTGCGAGGAATTTTTATTTTGCATCGTGCAGGCGCAACCCACGAATGTCTCGCTCACTCGCGGCCGCATGAGGAAAACGCAATGTTCTTATTCGATTCCCACCTTCATTTTTTCTCGCATGATTTTTTTTCTGCATTGGTTCGTCAAAAAGATCCGCTCGCGAATATCGATGCAGAGCTGAGTCAACTTGCGGCGCGCGCCCAGATCGAACTGCCGGCCCGCAAAGCCGGGGCCCATCTCAAGCGCTGGCAGGAAGAGTTGAACCGGCAAGGCGTCGATCGCGCCGTTCTCTTCGCCAGTTTGCCGGAAGAAATCGTGGCGGTCGCGGAAGCGTTGCAACTTGCCAATGGCCGGTTTGCGGGTTATTTCCTGATTCATCCCAAAAACAAGGGCAGCGTGGCGCTGGTGCACAAACTGAGCGAGCAATTGGGGTATCGCGGCGTCATGCTCTTTCCCGCGCTGCACCATTATCACGTTTATGATGAAGCGCTACTGCCGTTTTTTGAAGCTGTTGCCGAGCGCCGCTTGCATGTGTTTGTGCATTTCGGAATTTTGCAGGTCAAGCTGCGCGACCTTATCGGCCTGCCGCGCATCTATGACAGCCGTTTTGCGATGCCCCTCGATCTGCAGCCCGCGGCCAATCGCTTCCGGCAAACGCATTTCATCATCCCGCATTTTGGCTGCGGCTTTTTCCGGGAAACGCTGATGCTGGGCGCGCAATGCGATAATGTCTTTGTCGACACCTCCAGCTCGAATGATTGGATGGCAACGCAACCGGAAAAACTCACGCTCGCCGAGGTGTTTCATCGCACCCGCGCGGTGTTTGGCGCGGAGCGCATGTTGTTCGGCACGGATTCCGGTGTGTTCCCGCGCGGCTGGCGCAAAGAGGTTTTTGACGCGCAACATGAGGCAATGAAACAGGCCGGATTTTCCGCCGCGGAGATGGAGCTGGTTCTGGGTCAAAATATGCGGCGCTTGCTGGAGTCGTGAGATGGAACGAAGCCTGCGCGATGAAATGGCGGAGGCCCGCGCTGTCCAAGCCGGGGGCAATATCGGCCGGGCGCGCACCTGCGCGCGGCGCGCGGCCGGCATGGCGCTGCGCGACGCTCTTGGCATTGGTCCGGGTCTGCAAACCTATGCCTCGACTTATATCGAGGGCTTGCGCAAGTTGTCACAAGATGACAATTATCCCAGCAAGGTTCGTGAAGCGGCCGCGCGACTTACCGACCGCTCGAAGCCGGATCGGACCAGCGCCTCCGCAAATCCGGTGCGGGATGCAGAAATCATCATACAACATTTTGGCCTCGATCTATTTTGTTGATGCTGGTTCATTCTCAGCGTGAATAGTCAGGAGAAATTTTCATCCGTTTTTGTCGCATGAACCGCCGACGGCCGGCAACCCACCTCCTGCTCGCATAACCCGTCATACGATTCGTTTACACGTTTTATTGTCACAGCGAAAGACTTTTGTCAATGGCATCATTCAAAAAAATTTGGCAGCGCCCGCGCCTCGGCCTGGCGCTGGGCGGCGGCGGCGCACGCGGCCTGGCGCATATCGGCGTGCTCAAAGTTTTCGAAGAGCATCACATTCCGGTGGACATGGTTGCCGGCACCAGCATCGGCGCGGTGGTGGGCGCAACCTATGCGCTGCATCCGCAAACCAGCAGGGTGGAAAAACGCGCGCTCGAATTCATTTACAGCGAGGAATTCAAAGAAAGCGGCCTCGATCTCTTCAAAAAAAAGAATGCCGCGGAAAATTTCTTTGCGCAAGTCGCAACACACGTGAGAGAGCGCATTGTGATCAATCTCGCGCACAGCCGGCCCTCGCTGGTTGGCGGCTGGCGCATTACCAAGGCGGTTAATTTTATTTTGGAGGATAAGAATTTCGAAGACACGCAAATTCCCTTCGCTTGTGTTGCGACAGATTTGACCACCGGCGAAGAAATCGTATTTCGTGAAGGCCGTATTCGCCAGGCGGTGCAGGCGAGCATGTCGATCCCCGGCTTTTTACCGCCGGTAAATCTTCACGGTTATCAAATGGTGGATGGCGCGGTCGTCGCGCCGGTGCCGATTCTGGCGTGCCGCGCATTGGGCGCGGACATCGTGATCGCCGTGGATGTCGGGCAAACCCTGGATAATTTGCCGGAGTTTGAAAATGTCGTGGACATCATCTTTCGCACCAGCACGATCACCAATCGGCGCTTCAATCACATGCTGCTGCAACTGGCCGATCTCGCCATTCGACCGAATGTTGGCCACGTGCATTGGGCCGAATTCCGCAAAATTCGTGAATTAATCAACGAAGGCGAGCGCACGGCCAATGCTATGCTTCCCGCGATTCAACGCCTGCTGCGGCAGAAAACGAGATGGTGGCAACGGAAGAGTTGACGGCAGTCGCGCAAAACAATTTTGAGCCACTGACAAAGAGACTGGACAATCGTCCCAACGATCTTTTTTGATTTCATCCCGCTCGACATGTGCTTTCTCAGATGATCAGAAGCCCGGCTGTGACAATTTTGTCAAGCCTTCATGCAACAGTGATTTCTGCTGAATCTTGCGCGTTTGTGGTTATGCACACCCTCTCCTGTCACGTCAAAAGTTTATTACATCGCAAAATTCCCCGTTGTTTTTCATCCAGAAATGATTAGAGTATTCCCTCGTTTAATGGTTCCATATGGCATATGCTTTGCCTTGTCTGGACTTAACTTATGAACACGCTGTTTCACATTTGTCAGTTTTATAATTGATTACGAATACGTTATCTCAGCAATTATGAACTTAAGCAATAACCGAAATTGTCTCACAACGTTGCAATTGCCTCTCGGCAAGACAAATCTTTGAAGGAGTTGAGGCCATGAAGCAATCCTTTGTTCACTCTCTCAGCCGCTTGCTTGCAGCAGCCCTGCTGTTCGCGTTGCCGGCGCTTGCCGCCGAGAATCAGGAACTCGAACGGGCGAAATCGCATTTCCGCGCCGGCCGCATTGACGAGGCCGTCGCGCTGCTCGAAAAACTGATCTCCACCTCCACACTTTCGAAGCCGGATCGAGTGGAAGCGTGGGAATTTCTCGCGTTCTGCAACGTTGCCAAACAAAACGAGGAGCGCGTGCAAACCAGCTTTGCCGAAATTCTCAAGCTCGACGCGGCATATGAGCCGCGTGATGCGTATTTGAGCCATCCTGCGGTCATGCGCGGCTGGGCCACGGCGCGCAAAGAAGTGTTGGGCAATTATTGGCAACTGACCTCGGAAGCCGGCATCAAAACCGTTGCGATTCTGGATTTCGACAACAACTCGATCAACGACGCGAACAAGCTCGCCAATCTCGGCAAGGGCCTGGCGGATATCGTGATCACCGATCTTGCGGCGCTGACCAAACTCAAAGTCGTGGAGCGTGAGCGCATTCAATTCATCACCGAAGAAATTCAGCGCAGCGAGGCGACGGTGCAAGGCCAGCCGCTGGTCAATCCAGAATTCGCCGTGCGCCTGGGCAAGCTGCTTGGCGCGCAATCGGTTCTCATCGGCAGCTATATGAAAATCGATAAGAAATTGCGCATTGATGTACGCCTGGTAAAAACCGAAACCAGCGAGATCATCAAAACCGATCATGTCGAAGGCTCGCCTGATGAAGTGTTGAATTTGGCGAAGAAACTCGCAATCAAAATCAGCGAGAATCTTGAAGTGGCCGTCAACAAAGTCGATGAAGAACGCATTGACCGCCTGCAACAGAAGGAAATTCCGCTGGAAGCGGCGATGGCCTATTCGGAGGCGCTGAACATGCTCGATCAAGAACGCTACCACGATGCGCGCACGATGCTGGCCAGGGCCTTGAAATTGGCGCCTTCGTTCAAGATGGCGCAAGACAAGCTTATGCTCTTGCACACATTTCAAAAAAGCTAAAACAGGATGATGGTGATCTCAGGCGATTGGCTGGCAATGACTTCAAGCAGAGCAAAACAGTTGATGCGATTCACGGGCAGGCGCCGCGCGCTGGCCGCGGTTCTAATGTTCAGCGCGATTCTGCTCTTAGGCTGCGGCGATGCGCATTTCCGCAAAGGCCGCAGCGCGTTGCAGCGCGGCGATTATGCGTACGCCGTCGAAGAACTGTTCCAGGCCGCGCAAAAGGATACGCGTAATGCTGTTCATCTGCGCGAGTTGGGCATCGCCTTGTTTTACATGCGCGATTTCGAACGCGCTGCCGCAGTGTTGCAACGCGCCAATCGGTTGAATCCGGGCGACGGCAGAACCCTGTTCTTTCTCGGCTATTGCCAGGAGCAGCAAGGCAACTATGCGGAAGCCATCGCGGCATACGGTGAATATCGCCGCCGGCCGTTTTTTGACGCCATGAGCAAGCAATTGCAAAGCCGCATCAGCCGGCTGTCACTGAAACTGGCAGAATTGGAAATCGAGAAAGCGTTGCATGACGAGAGAACGCGCAGCCTGGCCAAGCCGCCCTCCAACACCGTTGCTGTGTTGTATTTCCGCAATGTTTCAGAACGCGCGGAATGGAATGCCCTGCTCAAGGGCCTGGCCGCGATTCTGACAACGGACCTCGGCAAAGTAAAAAGCTTGCGCCTGGTCGAGCGCACGAAAATGGAAGTTTTGCTGAATGAGATTTCAGCTTCGACCTCCCAGCTTTATGACAGTTTCACCGCGCCGCGCGCGGGACGAGTTTTGGGCGCCGATCGTGTAGTGATTGGCGGCGCAACGGCTCTGGGCACTTCGAGCTTGCAATTGGATGCCGGCATCATCCAATCCTCAACCAGCGAACTGGTGGCGAAAACTGTGCGCACCAGCGGGCGTTTGAGCGATATTCTGCAACTTGAAAAACAGCTCGCCTTTGCGCTCATCCAACAACTCGGCATACGTTTGAGTGTGACCGAGCGGGAAGAAATTCAAAAATTGCCGACGGAAAGCACGCTCGCATTTGTGGCGTTTTGCCGCGGGCTAGATTTTGCTGATAGTCTCAAGATTCCGCAAGCGCAATCCGCATTCACCGAAGCGCTGCGTATCGATCCTAATTTTCAAGAAGCGCAGCAGGAGTTGGATGCCATTGCAACGCCGCTGATAAGTCAAGCGCAACTGTTGCAGCTCGCGGAGATCGATCCACAGGAGGCGCGGAATCAGCAGCTTTTGCAAGCCACGATGAATGTTTTACAGAGTCCGCCGAGCCTGGCGGCGCCGCTGATTCCGCCGGCAAGCACCGGCACGATTGTGGTGACGGGGAAGATTCCCAACTGACACCGCGAACCTGAAGTGGAAGTTTTACCGTGTGTCGCATTTTTTAAAATCATTTGCGGGGTGAGCAAATGGGCAAGAACCGCAGCACACAGAAACTCTGCGCCTGCGTGCTACTGATGCTCTCGAGTTTGAGTTTGTTGCAGCAAAGAACGATGGCACAACAGAGCCAACCCAACCCGGCGGCCTCGTTTTTTCCTCTGCAAATCGGGAACACGTGGGTGATGTGGGGCACAGCCGGACCGGGTGCAGATTATTACAAAACGTATGTTGTCAGCGACACGGTTCGGCGGCAAAATCAGCTTTATTATGTTGTCAATTTATCCGGACCGAGATACTTTCGCGAAGATTCACTGGGAGGATTTTATGAATACCGCGATAGTTGTGAAGTCCTTCTGATGGATTTTTCGAAAAGTTCTCCGGATACGATGACGCGAACGGCATGTTTTCAAGGTTATACCATACGGCTCTACCGAAAGGCCGTTGTCACCTTCACGGGTGAGCCCGGAGATCAGTTGGAGTTTGTTTTCGATTATAGTCTTCCCGTTGTGGATGAAGAACAATGGCTCACGCTGGAGGAGGGCGTTGGTCCGGTTGCTTATCGCCCCCAGTTCGATATTTATGAATATGTGCGCGCGGTAAAGATTAACGGCCGTGTTTTCGGCGATACGACTTTGATCACAAGCGTTAACGATAAGGATTTTTCTCAAATGAACTCTTATCACCTGCACCAAAATTATCCGAATCCGTTCAACACCTCGACGGTTATCAGTTTTGATCTGAACCGACCCGAGCCGGTGACATGCGAGATTTACACACTAGCAGGCCGGAAAGTGCGCAGCATTTTCCAGAATATTCCGGCAAGCGGGCGTCATTTGTTAACCTGGGATGGCCGGGACGATGCCGGACGCGATTTGCCTTCCGGAATCTATTTCTACCGGCTTATCACCGATGAATTTTTGCAACACAAAAAAGTGGTTTTAGTTCGATAGAATCTAACCCGAACCCGGCCGCTCGGCAACTTGGCATTGTGAAGAATCTGGCAAAAGAGCGGCTGGCAAATTGATTTGGGATGTGAGTTTTAACCAGAGCCAGATTTATGAGAGCACCTCTCAAAAAAATTAGACCCCAATCGTTCTGCCGGCGCGCCGCACTTTTAGCGGGCTATTGCTTGCTCCTCTCGCCTATCCTCCATGCCCAGCCGAATCCACAAACGCACGGCGCACCGCGCTTCGAATATCAACCTGAAATTTTTTCCTTCACGCAAGGCGTTTCATTTTTGTCGTGGGAATTAAAGTCCGGCGGACAGACGCAACAGATTCACCAGGCCTATTTGCCAACAGCGCTCAGTTTTCCGGTTTTTGCGCATACCAATTTCACCCTGGGCACAGCCGGAAGTTTTGCACGCGAGGGGGCGGCGCCGGCGCGTGAGTTCAACGGGCTGAGCGATGTTCGCATGCGTCTCTCGCACAGTTTCAGCACGGCCAAATGGTTTGTGGGCGCGGGCGTGAATTTGCCCACGGGCAAAAACAAGCTCAATGCCGAGGAAAATGCCGTGGTGAATGTTCTCAACGAGAATGTGTTGGGCTTTCCGTTGCAACGCTACGGCGCAGGACTCGACCTCGAATTGTCGCTCGCGCGTACCTTCAATTTAAGTGATCAACTGGGCATGGGGTGGGGCGCGACGCTGGTGGTTCCCGGCCAATTTGAGTTTCGCGAAGAAAGCGCAACCACATATCAGCCCGGTGCGCGCTATGTCGCCACGATGATACTCAATCGCATCAATCCCGTGTTGGCATGGCGGATGAGCCTGCTGGGCCAGTATTTCGCGTATGACCGGCTCGCTGGAGAAAAATTTTTCCAGCAAGGGTGGCAATTCGAGCCGGGCGCCAGCCTCGATTGGGAATTCACGCGAGAATGGCGCATGCAGCTTGCGTTCACGCATATCTGGAAAGATGACAACAAGTTCGTTGCGACAAATGCCGCTCTTTTGCCGGCCGAGCATTATTATCTCGACAATACTAGCTATGCCAAAATCGCCTTGCAGCGCAGTTTCAAGAGCCGCACACAAGCGGGCGCCTATCTGCACGCCAATCATTTTGGCAAGAGCAGCGTGCAACAACTCAGCCGCGCCAGTGTCGTGCGCGCCGGCGCGCAGTTGTTGGTGAAACTTTCCGAGCATGCCATGATCGGCGCAAGCGCGGATTATGCCACGGGCAGCGCCCAGAATGCGCAGGGCGGCTCTATTGATTTGCGCGGTTATGGTTTGGGCTTGTGGCTCAAAACTCAACTTTAAATTGAAACTAGAGCCAGTGCATTGCTACAGATCTTATTTCTGTATCTGTCAACATTGTGGGGCATTGTTGCAACCGCGAATTTCATGGCTTCAACAGCCGCCCACAAGGGGCGGGGACTACAAACTCTGTTCATCCAAATGAAAAACGCTGTAAGGTAGCAGAATACTGGCCTCGTTGAAATGTCGTAATTCAAAATGGAAAATGTGCACGATCTAAAGACAACAAAATCGCCGCGAACTGAAACTTCTCAATTGCAAAAGCAGATGCCACATACGATTCACAAACAAAAAGGATTGTTCGCACGCGCGTGGTTATGCGGTCTGATATATTTTGCTCTGGCGCCCACCGCCTTCAGCCAAATCACCAGCGGCGACACGGCCAGCTTCAATTTTGCTGTTGACGAGCTGCCGCGCACAGATTCTGCCAGTTCTCCCTCGCTGGCTTTTGATCGAAACGAGAACGTGACATTCGTTTGGCAGGCAGAGGATAAAGGGCGCAGCATGATTTTGCTGCGGCAATTCGATGCGATTGGCCGGCCCGCGGCCCGCGGCATCATATCTGTAGCCGTGGCCAGCGATACGATCACAGTCGCGCAACCGCATTTCGTATTTACGCCGGGCGATTCGTTATGGGTGGTGTGGCAGGAACAATCGCTGCGCAGCGAGACTGCCGAGATCGTAGCGCGAATTTTCAACCATGATTTGAAGCCGATCTCAGAGAAATTCTTCATTCGCGAAAAGCCGCAGGGCGGCGCATTGGGACCGCGCCTCGTGGTCGATGTGAAAGGGCGTGTCTTGGTGGCATGGTTCGAACCTGCACTGGCCTCGCTCGAGTTGCCGGCGCGGGTGATGGCGCGCTACTTCAACAGCAATGGTCTTCCGCTAAGTGAAAGTTTTCCGCTGTATCAAGGCATATCATCGCGTTTTGTGAACGAGGAGAAACTCGACCTTGCGGCTTCTTCAAACGGTTTGATTGCCGCAACCTGGAAAGTTGTGGAAGACAACCTCGATCGTGTTTATCTCTGCTTGTTTGATGATGCTGGAACCGTGCGCACACCCGCCGCCGCGATCGCCGAACGCAATGTTTCCTTACCGAGCTTGACGTTTCTGACGGCCGAGGAAATTATCGTGCAGTGGTATGAAACGCCGGCCGGCGCGCGTTTGCTGGCGCGCCGCTTTGATCTAAATGCGCAACCGCTTGATGCGCTCATGTCCCTTGCAGAAGGCTCGGCCGGTGAGACTGCGCCCTCGCAGGCCGCGATTATCGCTATAGACAACGATCATTTCAACGCGCAGTGGTCAGCGTTGGATACGACCGAAAAGGACTTCAATCTGGTGTACAGCCGGTTCTTCGATCGGTTCGGCACACCGGTTTCCGAGCTGCAACAACTGGGCAAGCCCCCCAACGATTCCTCACGCAAGCGCATCGCGCTCGAACTCGCCGCCTCGCGTTACGGCAACATTGCTTCGGTCTTTGACGGCACAGATCGCCAACCCAATTCCGAATTTCCGCGCATCACGGGTAACATCACGCAATTCGTGCTGCCGGATTTAAGCGCAGACACACTGGAAATTTTGAATGTCGATCCGACGCGCGCTGATTCGATCATGGCGCGCTTCCTCATCCGCAATCGCGGCCGTGCGCCCGCAGCAGTCTCCTCTCTGGTCGCGCGCGTGTTCAGCCAAACGACGCAGCAATTCACCACCATCATTCCGCTAGAAACGCCGCTGCTGCTGCCCGGTGAAACGCAGGAGTATCGCGTCAACCTCGGCAAGTTCGAGCCGGGATTATTCTTGTTCAGCCTGGTTTTGGATCAAACCCTGGTGATTCCTGAACAAAATGAAGAGAACAATACCACTTCACCGATCAGCTTCACCGTGCTTGAAGCGCCGACGATCGCCGTGACCAACACCAGCCTGATTTTCACGACAATTCTCGGAGAAAGCGAACAGCCGCCGCGGCAAATTTTTGAGATTCGCAACAGCGGCAGCGGCATCTTGAATTGGAACGCTGTTGCGGATCAACCCTGGCTTGCGCTCAACCCCGCCAGCGGCTTGATCACCACGCAAATCGAACAGGTGAGCGTCGGCGTCGATCCCGGCGGCTTGGCGGCCGGCACGTATCTGGGGAATATCAATCTCACGTCTAACGGCGGCATCGCCGTTGTCGGGGTGACGCTTGTGATCAGACCAGCGGAACCGAGATTGGCGGTGAATACAAATCGTTTGCGTTTTGCGGCAACACAAGGCAGTCCCGATCCGCCGGCGCAGAACATCAACATCACGAATAGCGGCGGCAGCATCTTGCGCTGGCGCGTGAGCAGCGATCAAACCTGGCTCACGGTATTTCCGGATACCGGCTCCACCACGCAGGAAACGGATCAAATCACTGTGCGTGTGGCTACGGTCAATCTGCGCGCCGGCACATACAGCGGCAGCCTCATCTTGTTGTCAAACGGCGGTGAAACCACAATCAACGTCGATTTCGAGATTAGCGCATTGCCGGCAGCGCTGCGCGCGACGCCTACGAGTTTGAGTTTTACGGCAACCGAAGGTTTGGTCAATCCGCCCTTTCAACCGGTGCTCATCACCAATACCGGCGGCGGCACATTGAATTGGAGCACGAGTGAAGATGCCATTTGGCTCTCAGTTTTTCCCTCAACTGGCACAACCACTTCGGAAACCGATACGATCTGGGTATCCGCCAGTATAACGATCGTACGTGCGGGCACTTATTCCAGTGTTTTCAACATTAATTCAAATGCTGGAACGCAATCCATTACCGTAAATTTTCTGGTGAATCCGCAACCGCCGGTGCTCGCCGTCGATCCCGCGAGTTTGTCATTCACCGGCTTTCCTTCTGGTTCCAATCCTCCGCCGCAAACACTCATCATTCGCAATGCCGGAGGCGGCGCGCTCAATTGGTTTGCCACAGTGGATCAAGCCTGGCTGCACGTGTCCCCGCAAACGGGCGAGACGCGCACGGAATCGGATACGCTAGCGATTGCTATTGATTTGACCAATCTCCCGCCCGGCAGTTATAACGGTACCGTTCGTATCGCTTCCATTGCCGGCGATATTTCTGTGAGAGTCAACCTGGCGGTGCAGCAATTTCCGGATTTGCAGGCGCAAATCTCGAGCGCGGCGTTGACCAACTGCCTGAGTCCGGATTATAGTTTCAACACAGCGTTTGTTGTAGTCAATGCCGGGCCGGGCGTTTCAGCGCCGACGACAGCGCGCCTGCTGCTGGACGGTGTGTTGCGCCAAGAAATCAATGTGCCGGAGCTTGCGTTAGGCGCGCGCTTCAACGTCACATTCCAACCAGAAGCGCTGCATGAGGGCTTCAACACAATTTTATTCCGCACGGGTTCGGACACGGCCGATGGCAATACTCGCAACAACAGCGTTGTGCTGCGCGAATGGGTACCGCATCGCGGCGACGCCAATCTCGACAGCCTGCTGGATTTGCGCGATATCTTTTATGTTATCGATGTGATCCTGCAGCGCCGTACGAGTGTGATTGACAAAAGCTGTTGGGCGAGCAACGCATTCACCGACGAGTCGATCGATGTCGCAGATGTCGTTGCTTTGGTTGATCTCATCCTGCAGCAAGAAGGCTCCGCGGTGAGCGCAGGCAGCAGTGATTTCGAATTGCGGCTGGCGCCGCTCGCCGCCGCGAAAACCCGTTTGCAATGGCAAGCCTCGCAAGATCTGCGCGCCTGGCAGGCAACCTGGAAATTGCAGGGCCGGCCTTCCGATCATCCCGCCGGAGCGGGAAGCGCAACTGCCGGGCGCTGGGAAGCACGCTGGAAAATTCGCAACAATGAATTGCGGCTGTTGGTCTGGTCGAAAGATCAAACCTCACCGGTAAATCAACGTGAACAAACAATCGATTTGCCGTTGGCGTTTGCGGTTGATCGCGTGATTGCCGCAACCGGTTTGAGCGTGACAGATGAACTGCTCACACTAAATTTGCATACAGAAGAGATGAATGCGGAGTTGCCGCAAACCTTCAATCTCACCGCCGGCTATCCGAATCCTCTGCACCGCCGTCTGCATCCGGCGGTGCAATGGCGCTACGATTTGCCAGAGGCCTCGTTTGTTGAAATCAAGATTCACAATTTGCTCGGGCAAGAGATTTGGCGTGATTCGCCGGGCGTGCAGCCTGCTGGACGTTGGACCTTAAGCTGGGAGGGACGAAATGCAAGGGGTTTGCCGGTGGCAAACGGCGTATATTTTCTCGAATTCGTGGCGGGTAAGTATCGCAGACTCGAACGATTTATTGTGCAATAACCTCGGAGGCGGTGTTTCACACGTATGATGGCGATCGCAGCCCAACTCTATAAATCACCAGTTGGGCGGTAATTTCTTACGAATTGACTGCAACTCGAAGACTTCATGAAAGTTATTCTAAAATCCCTCTGTGTCCTAACGGCGATACTATCAGCGCTGGCTTGCTCATCTTCGCAGCCGACGGCTTCAAACCCTGCCAATCTCGCTTTACAACTGGAATTTGTTAAAGGAGTTTTGCATCGGAGTGAAGCAGGTAATTATCTGCGGAAATCCGTGAACATTCAGCAAGTCAATCGCATTGAAATTTACGTTTTTTTTGATCAAGACACGCTCGCGCACACGACGATTCGCATACCGCCCGGCGATTCGACGTTCTCGGCCTCGCTCGATGTCACGCCCGGTGAAGATCGCCGCATCGTGGTGGAAGCCTGGTCGGATAATCTCGGAGTGGAAAGCTTGCTGGAATATCGCGGGGTAACTTCCGGCGTGCAAATTGAAGCTGGCGTCGAGCAACACGTAACTGTCACGTTGTTCCCTCTTGCCATTCCTGGCCGGCGTGTAGTGATGATTGCCGGCAGCGGTGCGGGCGCGCCTGGCGCAAATCGCAATCTCGTTCCATTTTCCGTCATCAGCGCGGATGACTTACGCGCCGTGCAACTGGATGTGCATGCCAACGTGAACAACAACGCAGAAGGCTTCGGCTTGTCGCCGCGCGACGCAACGCGCGATGTTGGCCTGCCGCTGCAAAACCTTGATAGCAACATCATCGCCACAACGGGCCCCCCGACGCTGCGCGTTGTGTTGTTCGATGACGCGGGCAGAACGCTGCCCCCGCAAGAGAAACCCAGCCGCCTGTTCGAGGTTAACTTTCAAGTCAACTCACAAGTCGCTCCGGGGACGATTTATCGCATTTGGATATCGAATGTCGCGGTGCGCGCTGCTGGGAATAATCAACTCGAGGTGTTGAGCCTGGATGGGCAGTTTGAGGTGAGATAAAGCGGCTGATCAAGACTTCGTGTATACCGCCGCCCGCGTGACCTTCATCGCTGCAACGCTTTTTGTGAAGATCATGCGGGCGGTGTTTTTTGGGGTGGGTAACAAAAAACTCGGATATATTCACTCCAACCCAGAAAGATTTGAAGCCACCCAAAAGTCATCTTAATTCTTTGGGAGCACAAGCCGCCGTACCAGGGTTCTTGACATCGCGGCATGTACCGCTCATTTTTGCGCTTCCAGTTTCTCGATCATCAAATAGGTATTCTCGTCACCAAGCACACGCGCATCGATAATCCTCATTATTTCAATGTAGCCGGCTTTGGAAATTTGAATCACGTGGCTACGACTACGCTCCACGTACGTCGTCAATGGCGATTGGCCGAGATACCGATCATCAACAATAACATCGGCGCTACTCGGCGAAGTGTTAATTTGCAGGGCAATCTTCCTGGCGCGAGGCGGATTCGGCTGGATTATCTCTGTTGGCGGCGCGGCTGGCTGCGAGGCGCTGGCTGGGGCGATTCCGCGCGCCGCCGCCGGCACGCTCGCTGGCGGCGCAATCGTGATGACGGGCCTTGTCGCTGGCGCAGCAGACGAAGCCGCGGTTGGCGGCATATGCTCAACCGCGGGCGCCGGTTGCGCTAGTGAAGAAGTTAAGGACGTTGCCGGCGTTGGCGCAGCCTCGTTAGGAGAAGCGTACTGCTGGGTCTCACGTGCGACAGCGGGGGCAAGCGGCCGAGTCATTTCAGTAAAATAGTTTTTCTTATCGCGCAGCGTGCCATCGGAATTCTTGTCTAATGCTATGGTCAGAAAAGTGCGGTGTGCGGGATAAACCCGAACGTGCCCGTCATGCGTCATGAGATCAAAAGATTTCTCTTTCCAAAAAGATTTCGCGCGATAAACCGCCTTGACTTTGTAAATGCCCGGCGCCAACGCAATCTCAAAAACATAATCGCGGCGACCCTGTTTGCGCGCAACGCTTGGCGAGATTTTTTTGCCGTCAATAAAAAACTCGACCGAGCTTCTACGGCTGCTCTGATCATCCGTGACATTATCAATCTGTACCGTTAACCCCGGAGTTTTGACATTCTCGACAGTCAACGTTGGCAGGCTCAAAAACGGTGAAGCTGCCAAGACCCGCCCGGCAGCGCCGCTCAAACCCACGATCAAAAAACCAAGAAAGAGCTTCATGCCCGCAGCGTTGCTCATCTGTTTCATAGAGATTCCATACATTGAAAGGTGAAGTGCGCAACCAAAAGTTTGGAATAACGGCCCGTGGCGGCGTGGGCGCAAAAAGAATAACAAGTTTTTGCGGAAAGTCAAGGCTCAGAAAAAATTAATCCCAAGAGCCGGGCAATCGAACGAGATCTTGCCTCGGGTTTGAATGATTACTTCCGCCTCTTGCAAACAAAAAAGCCGGCAAGGCGATCGCTTTGCCGGCTTTGGAAGCAATTCCAGTTTCAGAAAAGCCTCAATTCTGATTCTTTGCTTCCGCGGGTTCGAGCTTGATCAACAATTGCATCAACGGCTGCTCGCGCAACTCCGCAGCATTCAAAATTTTCACGACTTCGGCGTAGCCGGCCCGCGAAATTTGCACGATGTGATTTTGCCCGCTGCTTACCGCAATTTTTACCGGTGATTGACCGTAGTAACGATCATCAATGATGACATCCGCACCGGAAGGGCTTGTATTGATTTGCAACGTGACAGCATCTGCCGGCAAGGGCACGGCTTCAACCGGTTGCGGCGCAGGTTGAACCACGGGTTGCACCGGCGCAGGCACAATAACATTTGGCGCCGGACGCGTCACGATCGGCCTTGAATCGATTACTTCCGGCGCGGGTTCAATGATAAAGGGCCGGGGGTCATCTTTGTCCAGCTTAATTTGCAGAAGTGTGCGTTGATCAGGCAAAACCTTAACCGGTTCGTCAACAATAATATCAAACACCTGTTCACGCCAAAAACCCACAACATGATATTCGGCCTTAACCTCATAAACACCATGTTGCAGGCGCATCGGATAAGTATAGGTCGAGGTGAAATTCGAGAGCTTTTCGACTGGCGCGATTTCCTGGCCATTCACGTACAGCACGATGAAGTTGCGAAAGCTCTTGCCGGCATCTGCAACATTTGTAATTTTGATCACCAGATTTTCCGGCATCTCGCGTATCTCGCGATCCGGCAGTTGCTCTTTTGGCTTCAGTTTGCTGTAGGCGCGGTCTGTGGTTAAGCGGCTGCTGCCGCACGCCGCCAGTAGTATCGTCAGCAACAACGCAGCTACCAATGCAAGGAATCCAAACGTGGAGTTACGGCGTGGAGAGTAACGACGAAAGGCAGGCATGGCGTCCTCCGATGCGTGAATGTTTATCGTCAATGCAGGCCGGCATCTATTTGACTTGTAGGGGAATTTACGGACATTCTTTGAACAACGAAGCAACGGTTAAAGTTCATGAAAATTTTGAACAAAATCTTAAAAAAACTGGCGCGCCGCAAAAATTTATCACAGCAAATCCGCGTATTTCAAACCTGAGCCGGTGTTGAACACAACCACGCGCTCCTCCGGTTTGAGCCAGCCGGAAACGGATAACAGCTTCGCGGCTTCCAGTGCTGCAGCGCCCTCGGGGCACAAAAAGATTCCGGTGGCTCGCGTGTATTGGCGTGTCGCTGCGGCAATACGTTCTTCGGTCACAGCGACAGCCGTGCCGTGACCCTTGCGCAGGGCGCGCAGCATGAGAAAATCTCCAACCGCACGCGGCACACGCAAGCCCGCGGCCACAGTGTGCGCGTTCTGCCATTCCGGGGCATGATCAAGACCCTGCTCGAACGCACGAATAATGGGGGCGCAACCGTCGGATTGTACGGCTACCATGCGCGGCCGCTGCGGCCCGATCCAGCCGAGTTGCTGCATCTCGTCGAATGCTTTCCACATGCCGATCAAACCGGTGCCGCCGCCGGTGGGATAAATGATGACTTCGGGCAACTCCCAATCGAATTGTTCAGCCAACTCATACCCCATCGTTTTTTTTCCTTCAACGCGATACGGCTCCTTGAGCGTGGAAATATCAAACCAGCCTTCTGTAGCTTTGCCGGCGATCACGCGCTTGGCGCAATCGGTAATCAAGCCGTCAATCAATTCGAGTTGGGCGCCATAAAAATCGCATTCTTGCTGAAAAGCTTTCGGAACATCTTTGGGCATGAATACATGCGCCAGCATGCCGGCCGCTGCAGCATAAGCGGCGGTCGCGCTGCCGGCATTGCCCGCCGAGGGCACAGCCACTTTGTGAATGCCCAATTCCTTCGCGCGCGAGATTGCCAAACACATGCCGCGCGCTTTGAACGAAGCCGTCGGGTTGGGCGATTCGTCTTTGATCCACAGATGGCGCAATCCGAAAGACGCTGCCGGATTTTTGACGGGCAAAAGCGGCGTCCAGCCTTCGCCCAGGCTGACGCGATTCTTTTGATCGAGCACCGGCAACATCGGCGCATAGCGCCACAAACTGCTTTCCGCCTCGCGCAAAGAGGCCTTTGGCCAATGTTCGCGTGCTGCAGCCAAATCATACTGCGCAAACAGCGGCGCGCCGCAGGAACATAGCTCGCAACGTTCGTGCTTTGCGTAAGTCTTGTCGCAGCGCGTACAGGCGAGATGGGTGAAGAAGGATTGTGGCCGGTTCATGCGAACATTTTTTTCGTGGATAAAGCCAAATCAGGTAAAACTTCGGAGCGCACAACGTCGCCGAAGTCGTAAAGGTCGAGGCGTTTGGCTTTGCCTGTGGAAAGGCGCAGCACTTCGATGGTCTCGGCTTCGAGAGAAACAAGCCAGCATTCGCGCACGCCGATGCGGCAATAATCTTTGAGCTTCGCCGCAATTTTATGGCGGGTCTCCTCCGGAGACAAAATCTCGACGGCAAGATCCGGCGCGCCGTCGATTCTATCGCCCACGAGGTGTTGTCGCGCTGTGCTCACAAAAATCAAATCCGGCTGCCGGGTGCGCAGCCTGGGCTTGCGGCGCACGACGACATCCAACGGCGCGAAGAGAACGAATCCCAATCTTCGCTTCGAAACAAAGCTGAACAGCGCGCGATACAAATTGCCCAGCACGATTTGATGCCGGGCCGTCGGTGCAGGCGACATGATTATCTCCCCATCGATAATTTCATAACGCTGCATCGTTTCCGGCAGCGCAAGATAATCTGCAAAATCGATTTTTTTTGAGCTGGTAAGATTGACGGACATATCCACTCACCTGATCGATAATACACGACGGATAGAAATTACTGCACTCATCGCGGGCGCTTTCGCCCCGCGCCTCGCGACAGCATCTTTAAAGGCGGCGCGCCTAATGAATTATTCAAGCTTCTCCCGCAACACCTGATTCGCCATTTGCGGATTCACTTTGCCGCGCGTGGCCTTCATCAATTGCCCCACGAGAAATCCAAAAACTTTCTGCTCGCCGGCGCGATAGCGCGCAACTTCCTCGGGATGCGCCGCCAGAACGTCCGCGATGGCTTTTTCAATCACGCCCGCATCGGAAACCTGCTCCAGGCCTTTTTCCTTGACAATCTCCCTTGCGGATTTTCCTGTTGCCCGCATCTGCTCAAAGACTTCCCTGGCAACCTTGTTGTTGATCGCGCCCTGCTCGATGAGCGTGATCATTTCGGCCAGCGCCTGCGGCGGCAAATTGAATGCGCTGATTTCGATTTTTTCATCACTGAGAACGCGCAAGACTTCGCCCATCACCCAATTGGCGGCTTGCTTTGCATCACTGACATGTCTCGCAACGCCTTCGAAATAATCAGCAATATCACGTTCTTCCGTCAGCACCTCGGCGTGCGGCCGCGAGAGTTTATACTCTTCGATAAAACGGTTGCGCCGTGCCTGCGGTAATTCCGGCAATGAGGCTTTCACCCGTTCGCGCCATTCTTCTTCGACGCGCAACGGCGCCAGATCCGGCTCGGGGAAATAACGGTAATCGTGTTCGAATTCCTTCGAACGCATCGAAATCGTCACGCCGCGGCTGGCATCCCACAACCGGGTTTCTTGTGCGATGGTTCCGCCATTTTCCAAAATGTCAATCTGGCGCTGTATCTCGGCCTCGAGCGCACGCTCAACGTGACGTATCGAGTTCATGTTCTTGATTTCGATTTTTGTTCCAAATTCCTTGTGGCCCACCGGCCGCACGGAAACATTCGCATCACAGCGCAGGCTGCCTTCTTCCATGTTGCCGTCACAAATGCCGAGATAGCGCACGAGCTTCTGCATGCTCGCGAGATAACGATTCGCTTCGCGCGGCGAAGCGATATCCGGCCCGCTGACGATTTCAATCAACGGTACGCCGCAGCGGTTCAAGTCGATAAGCGTCTCATTCTCCGCAACAAACTCTTCCGCATGAATGGATTTGCCGGCATCCTCTTCAAGATGAATGCGAATGATGCGCACGCGCTTGTGCGTTCCGTTTTCGAGTTCAAGATCGAGCCAGCCGTGCTCGCACAACGGCTCTTCATACTGTGAGATTTGATAGCCTTTGGGCAGGTCGGGATAGAAATAATGCTTGCGCGCAAAAAGCGAAAACGGCGCAATTTTGCAATTGGTCGCAAGCCCCATTTTAATAGCAAACTCGACGGCCTTGCGATTCAACACCGGCAGCACGCCGGGCAAACCCGCGCAAACCGGAGAGACTTGTGAATTCGGGGCCGCGCCGAATGTTGTGCTGACAGAAGAGAAAATTTTCGATTCGGTCGAAAGTTGCGCATGAACCTCCAGACCGATGACGGGTTCGTAAGGCATCTTTTCCTCGTGTGTCATCCAAAAATTTAGCCAACATACAAAAGAAAACACTGGCGCGCAACCCCCGTGTGTCATTGAAAACATCCTTGTTTCCCAGACATTTTTCTGATTATATTGGCTGCGTCAAGAGTCATATGTGATCAAAATTCGTTCTCTATGTGAAAGGAGGAAGTTATGGGCTTCCGCATTGAAACCGACAGCATGGGCGAGATTCAAGTTCCCAGCGACCGTTACTACGGTGCGCAAACCGCGCGTTCCCTGGTTCATTTTAAGATTGGCAGCGAGCGCATGCCGCGTGAGTTGATTTGGGCTTTTGGCATTCTCAAAAAAGCAGCAGCGTTGGTGAATCAGGAACTCGGGCTTTTGCCCGCAGACAAAACCAAGTTGATCGTGCAGGCGGCGGAGGAAGTCATTGCCGGCAAACTTGACGATCATTTTCCGCTGGTGGTTTGGCAAACCGGCAGCGGCACGCAAACCAATATGAATGTGAATGAAGTCATCTCGAATCGCGCCATTGAAATCAGCGGCGGCAAGATGGGCAGCAAAAAACCGATTCATCCGAACGACGATGTGAACAAAGCGCAATCTTCGAACGATACGTTCCCCACCGCGATGCACATGGCTGCCGTCCATGAAATTCATCGCCGCTTAATTCCCATGCTATCCCAACTGCGCGACACGCTTGCAAAAAAATCAAAAGATTTTAAAGACGTCATCAAGATCGGGCGCACGCATTTGATGGATGCCGTGCCACTCACGCTCGGCCAGGAGTTTTCGGGCTATGTGCGTCAGCTCGAGCAAGGCCTCAATCGCCTCCAAAAAATTCTGCCGGATCTGTGTGAGCTGGCGCTGGGCGGCACGGCCGTGGGCACCGGACTCAACACGCATCCGCAATTCGCGGTGAAATCCGCGGCAAAGATTGCCGAACTGACCGGCTATCCGTTCGTGAGCGCGGCCAACAAATTCGAGGCCCTGGCAACACACGATGCCCTGGTGATGGCGAGTGGCGCGTTGAAAACCATTGCCTGTTCGTTGATGAAAATTGCCAATGACATTCGCTGGCTGGCTTCCGGACCGCGCAGCGGCATCGGTGAAATCAGCATTCCGGAAAACGAACCGGGCAGTTCGATTATGCCGGGCAAAGTGAATCCCACGCAATCCGAAGCCATGACCATGGTCGCCGCGCAAGTGATCGGCAACGATGTCACCATCAACATTGGCGGGGCTTCAGGCAATTTTGAATTAAATGTGTTTAAGCCGGTGATCATCTACAACCTGCTGCAGTCGATTCGCCTGCTGGCGGATGCGTGCGAGAGTTTCGAGGAGCATTGCGCCGCGGGTATCGCGTCGATTGAACGCAATTTGAAGAAGCATCTCGAAAATTCTCTCATGCTGGTAACGGCTTTGAATCCGCATATCGGTTATGACAATGCCGCAAAAATCGCGAAGAAGGCGCATCACGAGAACAAGACGCTGCGCGAAGTGGCAGTGGAGTTGGGCATTTTGACGGCTGAGAAATTTGATGAAATCGTCAGGCCGGAGAAGATGCTCGGGCCGGAGAAATAACAAAACAATAGCATTGGGGATGATTGGCGGGTGGAGAACATCCCATCAATCATCCCTATTTTTTTATACTGACTTTTTAGATGGCAGACGAATTCTACAAAGATGGCTTGCGCTTCCAATGCCAGCCGAATTGCGGCGCGTGCTGCAGCCAAAAGGGCGACGTGTTCGTGAATGGCGAAGAAGTTCATCGCCTCGCGACGTTCCTGCGCATGCCGACGCCGCAATTTCGCAAGCGCTATTTGCGCCGCGTTCATGGCAAATACAGCCTGTTGGATAATCAGGCGGGGGGCTGCATTTTTCTTGGCAACGATTTGAAGTGTACTGTTTATGAAGCGCGGCCGGATCAATGTCGCAGTTATCCCTTTTGGCCGCATATCCTCGTCAGCCAACTGGCATGGGATTGGGAAAGTTTGAAATGCCCAGGTATCGGGCAAGGCAATATTATTTCCGCAAAAGACATCAAAAAACGTTCAGAACCCTCGCCTAGCTAATTTCTCTCCGCTAAAGCTCTTCCGACAGAAAATACGCCATAATCGCCATGGCCGCAGCGCCCAGCTCCAACTCGCGCGCATTGACCTTGTCGATGGTGTCATTATCGGAGTGATGATAATCAAAATAGCGCTGCGACTCCGGAACCAGCCCCAAGCCCGGCACGCCCTGTTGCACTAACGGCGAAATATCCGCGCCGCTGCCGCCTCGTGTAAAACGATCAGCGCCAATCACCGCAAACGCCTGCTGCCAGGAAAAAATTTTCTGCGCTGTGATGGAATCTGCATCAATGGAAAATCCGCGCGGTGCAAAGCCGCCGCGATCGGATTCAATCGCAGCCACGTGCTTGACCTTCATTTCCGCCGCTTCACGCGCATACTCTCGCCCGCCGCGCAAACCATTTTCTTCATTCATAAACATCACCGCGCGAATCGTGCGTTTCGGTTTGAAGCCAAGCTGCTTGAGCAGGCGAATGGCTTCGATCGCTTGCACACAACCGGCCGCATCATCATGCGCGCCCGTGCCTTTGTCCCAGCTATCGAGATGCCCGCCAAGCACAATGATTTCGTCAGGCTTTTCCAGGCCGCGCAATTCGCCCATCACATTCGCAGACGGTACGTCGGGCAATGTCTGGCAGGTGAGTTTGAGCCGTACGGTAACTTTTTTCTCATGCGCAATCAACCGGCTCAACAGATCGGCGCCGCGCGTGCTGATCGCTGCACCGGGAATTTGCGGCACGCCGGCCTCATAGCCCATGTTACCCGCATGCGGAACATCATCCAACGCCGTGGTCATGGAACGCACCAGTGCCGCCACGCCGCCGGCTTTGGCTGCTTCGATAGCGCCGCGGCCGCGCTGATCAACTGCGCCGCCATAGGCTTCAAACGTGTTTAATTTTGTAGGATCCAAAGGCCGATTGAAGAAAACAATCTTGCCGGCAACCTTCTTGCCCAATGCCTTTAACTCGTCAAATGATTTTACCTCGACGACTTCAGCCGTGAGGCCCATCTCGGGCGTTGCAACGCTGCTGCCGAGCGCACAAACCGTCAACGGTGTTGTGCCCATGCTGGCAGAGTTAATGATTGCGGCTTCTTCCACCGGGCCACGAATCCAACGCGGCACAACCACGGTTTGCAAACGAACGTTTTCAAACTCGAGACGCTCCATCATTTGACGAGTCAACTCAACGGCAGCCGCGGCTTGCGGCGAGCCGCTGAAACGCGGGCCGACCTCCGTCAACTCGGTTAACAGCGCAAACGCCTGGCCTTCACGCATAGCGTTCGCCACAATTTGGCTGGTAATGGCCTGGTATTTTTCAACCGCAGTCACCGTTTGCGCCAAGAGCGAATGGCAGCAGAGCAACATCAGGGCGCCAGCAATTGAAATTCTGAATACGGCGCGTGCTGGTAGCAACAAAATTGTCTCCTTTCCATTTGAAATGCTGTGACGGCTTTGTTATATTCGGCCTTTCTACGAATGCCGTGCAACACTGGTCAATTAAAGGAACTCCTCGTGAAAAGCAACACCTTCTCTGCGCCGGAATGGGCAAAACGTGCGGTTTGGTATCAAATTTTTCCCGAACGGTTTCGCAATGGCGATCCCAAGAATGATCCAACCATAAACGATATTGAAGGCGCATATCCGCATGACACCTCTTCGCCGTGGCAAATTCATCCCTGGACCGCGGATTGGTATGAGCTGCAACCGTATGAACGCAAAAATGGAAAAGATATTTGGTTCAATTTACAGCGCCGGCGTTACGGCGGCGATTTGCAGGGCATACTGGATAAACTCGATTACTTGCAGAAGCTCGGCATCAATGCGATCTATTTAACGCCGGTCTTTGAATCGCCTTCCATGCACAAATACGACGCCGCCACGTATCATCACATTGATCCGAATTTTGGCCCGGATCCGGAATGGGACCGCAAGATCATTGCAAGCGAAACCGGCCATGACCCGACGACCTGGAAATGGACGTCCGCGGACCGCTTGATGCTGCATCTGATCAACGAAGTGCATCGCCGCGGCATGCGCATCATTTTCGACGGCGTGTTCAATCACATTGGCTTGAATCATTGGGCATTTCGCGATGTGGCGCAGCGCCAGCAGGCTTCCCGTTATCGCGATTGGTTCAAAATACTTTCATGGCAGAACGCCAAAACCGGCGAGAGTTTCCAGTATCAAGGCTGGTGGTCATTGAAAGAGTTGCCGGAATGGCGGCAGGATGAAAACGGCATCGTTACCGGGCCGCGCGACTATATTTTCGCTATCACCAAGCGCTGGATGGATCCCAACAACGACGGCGATCCCGGCGACGGCATTGACGGCTGGCGGCTCGATGTTGCCGCGTGTGTGCATCATCAGTTTTGGAAACGCTGGCGCGAGCACGTGAAGAACATCAATCCGGAGGCTTATCTCACGGGTGAATTGATCGATCCGATTGCTGAATTGCAGCCCTACCTGCAAGGCGATGAATTCGACGCTGTGATGAATTACAACTTCACATTTGCCTGTTCAGAATATTTTATGAATGAACGCACGCGCATACCGGCAGGCGAATTCGACCGGCGCTTGCGCGAGTTGCGCGAGGCGTTTCCGCGCGACGTGGCTTATGTCATGCAAAATCTGCTCGACAGCCATGATACCGATCGTTTTGTCTCACGCATTATCAACCGCGACAAGAGAACGATGCGTGACTGGATGGACTATTACAAATGGTCATGCGGCAACGGCGCCGACTATGACGGGCGCAAGCCGAATGCGGCAGAACGCCAAGTGCAAAAGCTGCTCGCGCTGTTTCAAATGACGTACCTCGGCGCGCCCATGATTTATTATGGCACGGAAGCCGGCATGTGGGGCGCGAATGATCCCAGTTGCCGCAAGCCGATGGTGTGGGAGGATCTGGACTACGCCGAGGCCGGCTACTTGCCAAACGGCGAACAGCGCGCACATCCCGAAACGGTTGCATTCGATCAGGATCTTTTTGAGCATTATCGCAAGCTCATTCGTGTGCGCAACACCCATCCGGCGCTGCAGGTCGGCAATTATCATACACTGCTCGCGGATGATGCGCGCGATCTGCTGGCTTTTTCACGATCACATGAAAATGAAAATATGGTTGTGGTCGTCAACAACAGCGGCGCAGATCAGCGCGTCATTGTGCCGGCGCTTCAAAACAGCGTTTATGGTGATCTCCTCGAAGATAATCATCGGTTCGCCTCGAATGGTGAGCAGCTCGAAGTCGACTTGAAAGCAAAATCAGGCAGGATATTAATTCGGCGGGCGTGAATTTTATGATGCCCCATTCAGCCACGGCGAGGCCGTGGCTGAACTCATTTACTTCATCACAAGTGGTAACCGAGCATGAACGCGACTTCGATGTTCTTGTTGGTCCACGCCGCGGCGTCGCGGCCATTGCTGAAGATGTAGTTGAAAAATTCGTAACGGAAAGAAAATTTTTGATTGATGGCGACTTTCGTGCCCGCGCCAAATCCATAGGTGAGGCTGTTCTCGCCATAGAATCGCGTCAATCCGAGATGAAAGGCAAGGTACGGTTCGACTTTGCCGCTGGGGAAATATTGAACGGCGCGCGCGCCATGAAATACCACGCGATCTGAACCGGCCACCAAGGCGGCACCGTCCAATTGCCGCTTGAGGAATTCCTGTTGGGCGCGGGCGAATCCCAAAACGGCCCCCACGCCAAAACGGCGATCAATACTGTAAAAATAGCGCAATCCTACATTAAACGATGTTTCAAAACGATCAGGGGCATAGAAGCCGATATAAGGCGCGATTTCATGCACGGACGCTGAAGGCGTCTGACTGAAACCCGCATTCATGCCCAAGAACATCATTGCCAGTACCACACAGAGTTTAAGATTTCTTCTTCCGTTCATCCGTTGTCCTTACGATTCAACAAATTATCCGCATTGGCCAGGCTTGAGGTTGGCTTCAACAGGCTTAGATCTTTGACCAATCAACGCCGATGGTGATGCCCACCGTGAATTCCACAAAATTAACCAAACCCTGATTGGCGAAGGCGTTAAATTGGCGCAAATCTGCGCGCAGCCAATTGTTGCCGCGCAAATGGCGTTGCACTCCCAGACCATAGTTGATAACCATATTCGAACGCGCGTCATTGTTCGCCGCGCTCAGGGGTACGGTGTTGATCACGCCGGCGCCCGCCGTCAACCATCCATCGTAGCGCGGCTTGAGCGGCCTGAGATATCGCACATTCCCATACAAAAGATAAAATGAAGCGACCTTGCTGGTGGCGTATTGCAATGTGGTTTCAATATCCATCCGCGGCAGATTGCGATACGAAATTTTTCCCACATAAGTAAACGCACTGCTGAAAGCGCCAAGGTGGAACGAGATGCCGCCGGGCGGCAACGGCTCCGGCGTCCACAACGTGGCCGGGCGCTTCGGTTTGCGATTCAGCTCCGGATTCTTCCCCAAATAAATCCAGCCTTTGCGCTCATCACGACTCGCAAGTTGAATCCACAAACCGCGATTCTGCAGAACACGCACCGTATCGCCCGCTGCAAGTATGGCGAGTTTGCGACTCGTCGTGCTCGGCATTTCATATAATGGCGTTTCTTTATCTTTCAACACAGCGATTTGCGCCTGCGCTGTAAAATTGCATCCCAACATTATGAGCACAGCGCAATATACGCCACGCTTTAACAATTCTTGTGTGCGGCAAAACCGATTCATGGATACTCAAGCACCGTCGTGTTGCGATCAATAGTCATGTATTCAAAATGCCGCGGAAAACCCCGCACCCCATTGATAAAAAGGCCGCCAGGCCGGGCGCGTCGAATTGCGCTCCAATTCAGCAATCGCGCCTCTGACGAAATGTTGTTTCACCTCCGCCAACGCTGAGAAGCGTGAGCTCAAACGCCAGCGCAGACCCGCCCCCCAAGCCGGTGCGAATTTGTTTTCATGCGGCGGCTGCAGGGTGATTTCACCCAAAGCGCCTGCCGCAAAACGAAAGGCGCGCGGGCGTAAATGCAGCCAGCCAGTTTGGAGATCAACAAAAACCTCCACAGGCAAAACCTTTGCCGGTTGCAGCGCCGCACGCGTGGCCACAAAAACTTGATATGCGGCTGCACCGGTTTCATGTTCGCCATCGATCAGCACCAAAGACTTTGTTGTGCGCGCATGAGAAAAGCCAAAAACAACGGCCAGCCGAGTGCCGACAAGCGAACGCCCCACAGCGACGGCCACGCCTTCTCCTGCTTCATAACCCAGATCTGCATGAAAACGAGCGGCCAAAACCTGAGCCGTTACAAACCATGGAAATTGTGCCTGATTATGTTGGGCGAGCACGGAAACAGATGGGCAAAGCCAAAGAAGGCTCACAGCAATTGCACGAAAATACATTTCACGCTTCGATTCAGGTTGGACACGCAGACGATTTTTCCGGGTCGAGCTGTAAGCGGTTGTGATCAATCGTATTGACCTGGAGCAGCTAAATGCAAAAATGAAATTGAGTGCCAGGCGGGGCAGTCAAATCGTTTTCGCGAGCAAGGCCTGCAGAAACACAACTTGTAAATTAACCTAAGCGATAAGCAGGCGGGCCAACATGCCCGGGACTGATCCCAAATAACCCGGCTTCACGGATGCAAATTTTTGGCCATCGCGGAGGAGGGCTGGAGGCAGGAAAAAATTTGCGGTTGGGATTTGAGGTGTAAACTCTGGGCGAGTTACAACAAAACTTGCACAAGCAGCATCAAGCAAAACCCATATGTAAACGCCCAGGCAATTTTTGCGGGCTTTTCATCGTGCAGAGCGTCAGGAATAATTTCAAGCAGTATGAGAAACATCATGGCGCCCGCAGCGAACCCCATGAGCACGGGCATCAGCGGCTGAAAAAACCAGGAAGCCATGGCGGCCGGCAGCGCCGCAATCGGTTGCGGCAGGCTCGTGAGCACCGCAGCCCAGAAACAACGCATAATGCTTGCGCCCGTGGCGCGCATGGGCAATGCCACGGCCAGGCCTTCTGGAATATTGTGAATGCCAATGGCAAGCGCGATGTAGGAACCCAGATGAGTCGAGTAAAGTTCTTCCGAAGCATACCCCACACCCACGGCAACCCCTTCAGGAATGCTGTGTATACTCATCGCGAGAAAGATGAGAATTTCCGTACGCCCGCCCCAGCGTTTCCACGAAGCCTGGCTCAGGCGTTCTTCACTCAAATAACGATTCGAACTCCACAAAAATACCGACCCGAGCAGGATGCCGGCGAGCACGGGCGCAACCCTTGAGAGGCTCATCTCCGGCTGCGCCATTTGCAAGCCCGGCAGAATGAGATTATAAACCGAAGCGGCAAGCATCAAACCGCCGGCAAAGCCGTAGCCGAGGCCGGTGTGCTTCTGCAAGTCAAAATGCTTGAGCAACAAGGGCAACGCGCCCAAGCCGCAGGCCAGGCTCGCCAACAGGCCGGCAATGAGGCTTTTGACTAGAATTTCAAGCGGCATACATCCTTCGCCATTAGAACCTCAAGCAGCCATCGCATACATCACAATATTCACGCCGAATTTCGTATTGTCCTCCGCCAGCCAACGCTTGTTGCGAAAATCATAGTCCCATTCACAGCCGTAATCTTTATTGCTGTACAACACAGCAATCCTGTTGTCGATGATGATGGCTTTGAGATAGTCATGCACAAGATCATCGCCCCAGCCGTTCAACTCGAACGAGGTGGTTGGCGGGCCATTATTAAAATCAAAAAACGCATGATAGAGTTCATGATCATTCGGTATTTTTTGCAGCGCCTCCTTGCCAAAAATCTCCGCCATTTGGGTTTCAAAGGATTGCGCAAATAATCCGTCAATGTCATGATTGCAGTCATCAACGAAAACAAAGCCGCCGTGACGCACATATTTCTCAAAATGATCCGCCTCCCGTTGCGCAAATTGCACGAGTTTGTGACCGGAGAGATAACAAAAAGGCGCGTACAGCATTTCCGGATCGGCGAGCGAAACGATTTTTTCGTGGGGATCAACCTCGACGGTGGTGTACTCAATCAACGAGTTGAGCAGATTGGAGGGCATGCGTTGATCAACATCCCAATCCCCGGACATGTATTGCAAACGCGTGATTGCGCGGGGTGAAATTCGATGCTTGCGTCACGTTGCATCCACGTTACTGGTTCAATGTTTTCGTGATCCTGCGGCTATTCAAAACCAAGCTCGTGCCGCTTCCTGCATGGTCACAAGATAGCAAAAAAAGAACGCGGGACAATATTGATTTGATCGTATTGCAAAAACTTCTACCCGATCCAAAAACGGATTGACGGAAGCCGGGCGACTCTTTTTTGTCTTGGGATAACGGCGGGGGGATGACTTGAGACGGGCGCCAAAGAGATTTGCTTTCACAAATGCAGCGCTAACATCGCCTTTTGAGGCAGAGCGCGATAAATGGCCTTCGCGTCGTCGCGGTGCAGTTCCAGCGCAATCCAAAACCGGTGTTGCGGCAGCGTTTTTTGTGACAACGAATCCGCCGCAGCGCGCGCCGTGTTCCACGTGCGTTGTGTGTCATACCACAGTTTTTGCACCCGCCCCTCCCACGAGGGCGTTTGCTCCTGCTCCACAACAATGGTGAGATTACGGTCGAATTCCCAGGTAAAATGTACGTCGCGATCCTCCAGCGAGATTTCAGTCTTGCGTTGCTCCGCTTCAATGGTGTCTTTAGGCGCTTCAATCACACGAATCGGCGCTTTCGGGAGCGTGGCCAGCTCGCGTTGTAAAACAAAAGGGCTGGCGAGCCAAAAGCGGAGGCGGCCTTTGGCGCGGAGGTGATCCAATGCGCGGCTCATTTCGTATCGAATGATCTTACACTGCCGCATCGGCACACCTTTGACTTCCAACGCGGCTAGACTATCGGTCAAATTAATCACAAGCCCGATGGAATCGCCCCGGCTCATTTGCTGCCGGGCTTTCCAATATGCCTCTTCGATATCGAGCGTCAAGCGCCGTTGTGCCAGCGTCTGTTTTTCTGCCTCGTCCTCCGGTTCTTTGAGTCTGACATGGTGAGTCGTATCAGCGATCATCGCGGCGGGCGGCGGTTCTTCAAAGGTGTGCTGCCGAACCGGCAGTGCGACGGCAAGAACAAACAGTGTGAGAGGCAGGGGAAGCAAAAAAAGGAAAAAGAGCATTTGCCGTTTGCGATTACCCGCCAGCAGGCGTACAAAAGGCATAAAGGGCTTGGCAAGAACGTTACCAATTTTTTTCAAGAAGCTGCTCACAGGGCTGCGCTATTCTCCGAAATTCAGTAGATAAAAACTTTCGATCCCAGTTCCAAATTTTGATAGACAATGCGCAGATCTTCGTCGCCTAAACGCACGCAGCCATGGGTGACCGGCATACCGAGCAGGCGCTGATAAAGTGTGCCATGCACCAAATAACCGTTGCCAAAAGATAGCGCGTAATCGCCGAGCACGCCCGCTTCAAAGCGTTCCGGTGAGTTGGGCGGAGGCACGGGCCGGCCTTCTTCAATAAAGGCCCAATCCGGCATACGCCAGACCGGGTTTTTAATCTTGCCTTGAATGCGAAACATGCCGCGCGGGGTCGAGAAAATCCACTGGCGATCGTCTTGCGCTTTCAGCAAGACATAGCTGCCGGTGGAACACAGGCCTTCGTGAATCAATTTGTTTCCGGACATCACATAAATGCGATTGCCGGAAGAGTTGACAATGAGATACGGCTGGCGCGGAATCAGCGCATTCATTTTTCTCTGCAAACTGCTGAGCCGTCTTTCCGCTTGCTGAATTTCTCGTTTGAGTTTTGCAATATCCATCGTGCGCGTTTCCAGCGAAAATTGCGACTCCGGCAGGATGGCGAAGACCCATTCACGCAACGCCGGCGCCGTGAAAAGAATGATGATCGAGAGCACAAGCCCGGTGAGGAAGCCATAAAGAATCACGCGCAACGTAGAAGCTGGCGAGGCAGGCGGCGAGGCCGGCGAATCCGCAGCAACCAATGGAGACACGCCCTCATCGGTTGGCGCCAAATCGGCGTGAAGGCTTGGGCGGCTGTTTTTTTCTTCAGCAGCGTTCTGCGAAGTGTGCTTAGACGTTATCATGGCTGTTGGCAATTACGTTCAGCTTGAATGATCGTCCTGATCGCAGATTGTGCACAAAGATATTGCAAACTGAGCTAGAAAATAATACAGCAGTTTTCACATGCAAGGGTATTTCATACCCGCTACTTCATCGATTCGCGTCAATCTCCGCTCGTAGACGTGTGACCATTGGCGGGCAACCCTTTCAGCGATCCCACGATGGTGACCGGCGTTCCCACCACCGACCACTCATAAATCTCATCCATATGGCGATTTTCCAATGCGACGCACCCGGCCGTCCAATTCACGCCTTTGCCGCCTTCTCCATGAACTTCAATCAATCCCCCGATCGAGGCGAAACGCGACAATTCCCCTCTTTTCTGAGCCTCACCAAAGCGTTGGCGATCTTCGTGATTGGGATAATCGATCTGCAAGGCCTTATAGTAAATCGTATGTTTGTCGGCTTTTTTCTTAATCACGCGATAGCGCCCCTCGGGGGTTGCATTATCGCCGCGCTGACGTTTGTGACCGAGCCACCCGGGGCCAAGCTCAACGGGATATTCCGCGCGCAATTGGCCATCGGTATAAACAAAGCAGCGATGCGCCATTTTATCGACGATAATCGCGGTGCTGTCGGTTGCAGCCGACCACGCAATGGTTTCATTCACCCAGCGTTGCCATATCGGCACCTGGCGCAGATAAGCTTCCAGCGTTGCTTTCGTGGTGCTCCATGCGCCGTTCACCAGCGGCTCGGCGGTCTGCAATTTTGCTTTCGCCGTGAGAAAATCCCGGCGCCAATGCGCAAACTTGCTTTCAATAACAATCAACTCGCTGGCAACAAATTTTTGCCAAAGCGCTTTGTTGACGGGAATGCGCTTGGCCTGGTTACGGAAGTCTTCCACAGTTTGCTGCAAGCGTGCAATGCCAAAGGTGGTGAGCAGTTCCAGCGAGTCGCGCCGCGCCACGGCAAGCGTGCCGGCAATGCGGGCGCAGATCTGCGCGCTTTCCGCAAACTGATGCGTCGCTTGAAAATCACGATTCCAAAACCATTTGCGATTTTCATTTTGCCAGGCGGCACGCGCCTGCTCCAGGTAATACTCCGCTTGCTGCATCACTTCTGGCGCATAGCTCGCGGCTTCGCGATGCCGCGCTTCACTCACGGCCAGGCGCGCTTGTTCATAAATTTCCGTGGGCACGGGCGACTTTAAACGAACAATTGCGACGCCGGCCGCCATCAGGAACATCGCGGCGAGTATTCCGGCCAGAATCCGTTTACGTCCCAAGTGCAGCCGGATCGGCTGTATGAACGTGTTGAGAAAATGCCACGCTTCACGGCTTTTGCGCCGAAGCGTTTCGAACCAATGTTTCAGCACCGGGTAGGTTTCTTTCAGATGAACCTTGAAAGCGCTCAACCGCTTTCGGCTCCCGGCTTGCAGGGTTTCGATGGTGCGCCCCAACACCGGCTTGATGCCGTTGAGCAACAAGCTCATTCGACGTAACGCGTTACGGTTTCTCATCCTGAGTTTCTCGAAAAGAGAGCGGTGAATGATTCGGAAAGTCATACGGGAGGATACGCTTTACAAATAGAAAACCTCGGCCGGCGATCAAATGTTGTACCTGTTTGAGGTCAAATACAATCGCCGGTCGAGGCAGAAATGGGGAATTGACAGAGATAATCCGTTAGCTACGTGCACCCATTTTTTTACCGATTGCGCTTTCCAATTCGCCGATCACGGAGTCGATTTTGCTCGCCGCGGCTTGCACTTTGTCGCGGGCCGTCAGAAAATCACCGCCGGTCAGCGCCGTTTGCGCTTCACTCAAACCGGATTCCACGGCATTGATGTCGCCCTGAATCAATTCCAGAGCAGCTTTGCCCTCTTTGCCCTTGGGCGCCTTGGCCATCAATTTTTTGGCGTCTTCGATTTTGGTCGTAACTTGGGCAATCAAGGCTTCCGCTTCCGCTTTCACGGTTTCCTTGTTGGTGGCAGCGGCATCTTTGGCTGAGTTGAATGCGGCAACGGCCGAGTTCAACAAGGCGGCAGCGCGATCATAGTTGCGCATCAGCGCAAACTTGGAATTCTGTTGTTCCACCTCAGCTTGCGCGGCACTCAAGGAGTCTTTCGCGGCGTTGAATAAATCCGCGGCGTAGCGATTCGCCTCAGCGGTTTGCGCCGCTTGCATCGCCGCATCTGCGTCTGTCAATAGCTGCGTGGGCGGTTCTTTGCAGCCCATCACAAACAGCAACATCACGATGCCGAGAGAACTCAAAAGAGTCTTGGCCTTCATAAAAATTACCTCCTAAAAGTTAATATGTGTGAAAAGTGCCTCACATTTTGACTTGCACCAGGTGCAAGTATATTTTCTCAAACCTCGGGTACGGCGCCCTAATTTTACGGTTAAGCCGCACGCCATAACACACCGGCCTGCCACACAAACAATCGGTAGCCGAATCAATTGTGCGAAAACTGCAACCGGGGCGTTCGTGCTGCAAGCTGAAAGATATTCTTATCGAGCGAGGTGATGCCAGGGATAACGACTATCCTTTTGAAGAGTTATCGCTTGTAGAGAAGCGACCAGCAAAACGGGGGAGATTGAAGTGCAATGCGCAAACTCTTCTACGCTTTTTCCTCTTGACTCCGGGCAATTCAGCTTGGCGGCCTTTCAAATTGACCGAGAATCTAAATAAACAAAGCCTAAAAAGCAAGTGAGATAATTTTTACTCAAAATCGCGCTGCAGATATTTTTCCAATTCAATATGATCTTCCGACCGCTCCTGAATTTTGCGCACAAGCTTTTCGTTGAACTCGCGCGCCATATGATGCCCGGCGATTTTGAGCAATTGATTGAGCGCGATGACTTCCGCAATTACTGTGATGTTCTTTCCGGGAAAAATCGGCAATTTGACATACGGCATTTCAACTTCCAAAATGGTAGTTTTTTGTTCATCAATGCCGATGCGCTCATAATCTTCTTTGCTATCCCACTCTTCCAGATGCACTTCGACCTCGATACGCTTCTGTGCTCGGATCGAGCGAATGCCGAAAATGCTGCGCACGTCGATAATGCCAAGGCCGCGGATTTCCATGTGATGCTGCAGCAGTTCCGTGCCCTGCCCAATCAGAATGCCGGCGGCTTTGCGGCTGATTTGCACGACGTCATCTGCGACCAGACGATGGCCGCGTTCAACAAGATCCAGCGCAATTTCGCTTTTGCCGATGCCGCTGCGTCCCGTGAAGAGCACGCCGATGCCATAGACGTCAACGAGCGAGCCATGCACTGTAATTTTGGGCGCGAACTTTTCATCAAGATATTCGCCCAGCAAATGCGTCAGCTTGGTGGTCTTGAGCGAGGTGCGAAAAATCGTAATGCCGCGCTTGTTCGCCAATTCCACCATCTCGTGAGGCGGGCGGTTATCATCGGTAACGATGAGACACGGGATATCGAAATTCAACACGGGCTTGAGAGTCTTCATCCGTTCGTGCGGCGTCATCTCGTCCAAATAGCGCAACTCCGTATTGCCGAGAATTTGCACGCGATCATAGGTAAAAACTTTGGTGAAACCGGAAAGCGCCAGTCCGGGACGGTGCAAATCGGCGTCTTTGACGACGCGCCGGAAACTGTACGTGCCGTTGACAATCTCGAGCAATAACCGTGTGTGTGTTTCGTTGTAAAGGGTACCGACGGTGAGATTTTCCATCGATCTACTCCTGCGCCGAAATCAGGTGATTGAAAAGAGATATGCTCTTCGCGGGTTTCTTCAAGAAAGTCGTTCTCTACTCGTGCAAAACATGAAAGCTGCTCGAAGATCGAGCAGCTTTCATGTCACAATCGGTTTTACATTGCCGCAACTCTGCGCGCGTCAAATTCTCGTTCTGCTTTGCCATTGCCGCGCTTGTGCAGGCGTTCTTTATATTTCTTCACCTGCCGTTCAAGCTTGTCAACCGCAAGGGTAATCGATTTTCGGATATTCTCGCTCTTTTCCGTGGCCGCCAATCGTTGACCATACACTTTCAGCAATACTTCCGCCACCTGCGTTTGTTTCTCCCACGAAAGAATCACTTCTCCTTCGATGATGCCATCGTAATACTTCTCCAATCGGGCGACCTCTTGCCGGACAAATGCTTTCAGAGGTTCAGGCGCGGTAAAATGGCGGGCCGTGATGTGGAGTTTCATTGCTGCCTCCTTAAAAATAGGGGTTCGAGGAGAATACAGACCTCCAAGCATGGATTGATTGATCTGTCCTGTCATCCTGTTGAAGGGTGAGTGCAGGCAAAAACAGCACATTTCAAGAATTCCGATAAGCCTCCTTGATTATTTTGTGTGTTTCGCTGTGCCACAGGTTAAGACGACTTTTCTTTGGAAAGAGTTTTGCCGCTGCTCCGGCTTGTTGTGGTTTGCTGCTGCGCGGCCGCAGGCGCCCCGGCTGCTCTTCCCGCCTGCGCGCGCGGATGCGCCAACTGATAAACTTTTTTCAAGCGTTCTGCTGTGACGTGGGTGTACACTTGCGTCGTGCTCAGACTGCTGTGCCCCAACAATTCTTTCACCGCCATCAAATCCGCGCCTTCGTCGAGCAAATGCGTCGCAAAGCTGTGCCGCAACACGTGTGGGTGCGCCTTGTCGCTATCGGCAACTTGTGTAAGATAGCGCCGCACGGCTTGATAAACTTGCATTGCGGACATGCGCTCACCGTGCTGATTGAGAAAAAGCGCTTTTTCATCCGCGGCTTGTTTTATGGACTCCCGCACGCGCAGCCATTCGAGCAACGCCAGTCTTACAGCGCGGCCCATCGGCGCAATTCGTTCTTTCGCGCGTTTGCCCAACACACGTATCTGCAAATTTGAGAAATCAAGCGCTTCGATATTAAGCTCGACCAATTCCTGCCGGCGCAAACCCGCGCCATAAAACAACTCCAAAATTGCGCGATCGCGCACGCCTTCTGCTTGTGTGAGATTCGGCAGGCGCAACGCTTTGAGCAGGGCATCTGCCGTCAGAAATTTCGGCAAGCGCTTTGGCTCCTTTAATGAAACAAGATTCGCCGCCGGATTGTTCGACATCAGGCCTTCGCGCACCAAAAAAGCAAAAAAAATCCTCACACTTACAAGCTTGCGATTGATCGTTGCCGGCGCCAGTCCGGCTTGTGAAAGCGAACTTAAATATCGCCTGACCACAGCGCGTGAAATTTTGGCAATATCAGGCTCTTCACCCAGGAACTCTCCGAAATGAGCCAAATCACCTTCACGTGTTTCAAGCGTGCGCGGCGCAGCGCGGCGTTCGGAACGGAGAAAGAGCAAAAAGTTATCCACCTGCTGCCGGAAATGATCAGCCAGCGGCAGGTTCGAAGTAGTCTTCATTGGGCGCGGATTCAAGCTCATGTTTGCACTTGGGGCAGCGAATGTGCAGGCCTTTGGCTTGCGTATAGCGTTCTTCCGTGTAGGAATTGCCGCACTCCGGACATGTCATTTTTAGCGGCTTATTCCACGTCACAAAATCGCAGTCCGGATAGCGGCTGCACCCATAAAATGTTTTGCCGCGTTTCGAGCGGCGTTCCACAATTTGCCCAATACCACCGTCTTTCGGACAGGCCATCCCGATCGGGTACGGTTTTGCCGTTTTGCAGTCAGGATAACCGCTGCACGCGATGAAGCGGCCGTAACGGCCGACTTTGACCACCATCTCTTTGCCGCAGTTTTCGCAAATCTCGCCGGTCGCGACCTCTTGCACATCAAGCGGGCGCGTGAATTTGCATTCGGGATAACTGCTGCACGCCATAAAGCGGCCATTGCGGCCCCACCGAATGATCAACGGATTGTTGCATTTCGGGCAAAGTTCATCCGTCGTCTCTTGCAGTTCATCTTTGATGTCGTCTTTGCGCGCTTCTGCTTCTGTTACCGCGCGATTGAACGGCTGATAAAACTCCTGCACGACTTCACTAAAATCTTTTTTCCCGGTTTCAATTTTATCCAGTTCATCTTCCATGAATGCGGTGAACTCGACATTGAAAATTTTCGGGAATTGCCGGATGAGGATCTTGTTGACGGTTTTGCCCAACTCGGTCGGCGCGAGCTGGCGGCCTTGCTTGTCCACATATTTTCGCGCGGTCAGCGTGCTGATAATCATGGCATACGTGCTCGGGCGGCCGATGCCCAAAGCATCGAGTTCCTTGATCAAGCTGCTTTCGCTGTATCGCGCCGGCGGCTTGGTAAAATGCTGCTCCGGGTGAAGATCGAGCAGCGCTAGAATCTCGCCGACGGTGAGCGCGGTCGGCACGTTCGAGTTTTCGCCGTTCTCTTCGTCTTCATCTTTATCGCGGAAATCGTCATAAGCTTGCAAAAAACCGCGAAAGACAATCACCGAGCCTGATACACGCAATAAAAACCGGCCTGCCGTGATGTCGATCGAGGTTTGATCATAAACCGCGGCTTCCATCTGGCTGGCTAAGAAACGTTGCCAAATCAATTCATAAAGTTTGAATTGTTCCTCGGTGAGAAATTTCTTGATCGACTTGGGTGAATGTTTCATCACCGTCGGGCGTATGGCCTCGTGCGCATCCTGCGCGCCGGCTTTGGCTTTATATTTGGGCGGGGTTTTGGGCAAATACTCCATGCCGTAATCGCGCGCGATCAATTCGCGCACGGCTTGCACGGCTTCCTCGGCGACGCGAATCGAGTCCGTACGCATGTACGTAATCAAGCCGACGCTGCCCTCTTCGCCCAGCTCGATGCCTTCGTACAGTTGCTGCGCGATGATCATAATCCGTTTCGCGGAGAAGCCCAGACGTTTTGAGGCCTCTTGCTGCATCGTGCTGGTGGTGAACGGCGGGGCCGGCTGCCGGTTCACTTTTTTCTTTTTAATCTCGGCTACTTTGAACTCTTGATTGCGCAACTCGCCGGCAATCGTTTGCGCCTCGCTTTCACTGTGCAATTCCGGTTTTTTATCATCGATTTTGACGAGGTTCGCGAGAAACGGCGAGGTTTTCTTGCCTTTCAACTCGGCGGCAATCGTCCAATATTCTTCGGGCACGAAGGCGTCAATCAAAGCTTCGCGCTCGCAAATGAGGCGCAGCGCAACCGACTGCACGCGGCCCGCACTCAACCCGCGAAAAATTGTACGCCACAACAGCGGGCTGACTTGATAGCCGACCAGGCGATCCACGACGCGACGCGCTTTTTGGGCGTCCACGAGATTATCATCGATCGGCATGGGCGCATGCAGCGCTTCTTTCACGGCCTTTTCGGTGATCTCATTGAAGCGCACGCGAAAAATATTCTCGTTGCGCGTTGCGATCTCATCCGCGAGATGGCGCGCAATAGCTTCGCCTTCACGGTCCGGGTCGGTGGCGATAAAAACTTTATCAACATCGGAAGCGACCTTGCGCAATTCGGTCAAAACCTTGCCCTTGCCGCGAATGGTGATGTATTCCGGCTCGAAGCCATCGTCAACCGCCACCGCCAACCGCTGTTTGGGTAAATCCTTGATATGGCCAACCGACGATTTGACGGTAAAATCCTTGCCTAAAAATTTTCCAATCGTTTTCGTTTTTGCAACCGATTCTACTATAACTAGTGCTTTTGCCATGTCTAACCTTGCAACGACCTTGTTCGATTTAGGTGAAATAAACATCCAACGATCTCCGGACGCATGCGCATCCAGAAAAGACTCGTACGACTTTGATTAAAACAAAAGTTTACTTGATAGGGTGCGCGAGAATGGCGAGGGCCAGCATTTCAACAAGAACGCAACGGTAGTTTGCGTTGGCAAAGAGGCGTGCCCGATGGAAAGGAACGATCGGCGCGCGCCGATCTGGCAATTTGACTCAATGAATAACATGCTTGTCTTCAAACCACACAAAGGCTTTCTCATGCGAGCCCTCAGCGTTGAACCAGTGATGAGCCACGAGGGTCTTGATGTCCGCCAGCGAAATGCTGGACACGCCCGCCATCATGGCGCGCTCGATCACATGCTCCATCTCAAGATCATTGAGCAGGCGCAATTGTTTGAGTTGCAGCAGGTAACCGTAGGCTTCCGAGGAAATAATCGCGCGTTCGGCGTCGTGGAGAATGCGAAAGGAGCCTGGCCGTGTCGAGCCGGCGCTGTACAGTAACTCTTCGGATTCGTTTTCGTAGCGCTCGAATAACCAGGAGAAGGCGAAGCTGATTTCGGTCTGCGAGTAACCGCGCTGGAGGAGATCGCGGGAGATCAACTCGAGACGCTCAGGATTGGATTTTTTGCCGCGGATTTCGGCCATGATATAAACCAAAATCTCGACGACGCGCTCATTCATTAATATATTCCTCCAAAACCCCCTGACTTCTCCGTTCAAGTTGGCGGCAATCTACGAAAAAAATTTCGAAAAGCAAGAGGTTTTACCGTTTTTTAGCGAATATTAAATTATTGCGGCTTCTAGCCGCGGCAGAACCATGCCTCAAAAAATTTCAAAACTGTCATGCTCAGAAATTTTCTTGGCATGTGTCATTCTCGATTCATCACGAACATAGTCCAACACTTTTCAGAGAACGACGATAAAACGTGAATGACCGTAATCAGGCTTCGGCGCCATGACATTTCTTGTACTTTTTGCCGCTGCCGCATGGACAGGGATCGTTGCGCCCGATTTTTTGATCGAGCACAACCGGCTGCGGCTTGCCGGCAGGTTGCGCTTGCGCCGGCATAGCGCCGCCGCTGCGTGCAGTGAACCCCATGCCTGCGGACGGTTGATGCACCGTCGTCATCTGTGGAGGTGTACGCCGGCGCATGGGCGGTGGTTCCGCCAACTGCGCTTTAATGACAAGCTCGAGCACTTGCTCATCGATCTGGCCGAGCATCTCTTTGAACATACGAAAGCCTTCGCCTTTGTATTCGATCAGCGGGTCTTTTTGGCCGTAGGCGCGCAAGCCAATGCCTTCTTTCATTTGATCCATTTCGTAGAGATGCTCGCGCCACTTTTCATCGATTGCGCGCAACATGGCGTAGCGTTCCAGTTGGCGCATTAATTTCGGAGTAAGCTGCTTTTCTTTGCGTTCATAAACTTCGGTTGCCAGACGCGTCAATTCGTCCTGTAATTCGGAGCGCTCCACTCCCGGCTTGCTGCGTAATTCGTTGGGAATCAACATCAGGAACGCCTTTTGAAAAGCATTTTGCAAACTCTCCCAATCCCACTCATCTGGATGATCTCCGGAGGCGTAGAGATTCACCCTCTCGCTGACATAATTCGAAATGATCGCTAGAATTTCATCGCGCAGGTTTTCACCGCGCAGCGCATTGCCGCGGCGATCATAGACGACTTCGCGTTGCTGATTCATGACATCGTCGTATTCGAGCAAATGCTTGCGAATCGAAAAATTGTGGCCTTCGACCCGCTTCTGCGCGCGTTCGATCGAGCGGGTGACCATGCGATGGGTAATGACTTCGCCATCTTCTACGCCAAGTCGATCCATCACCGAGGCGATGCGATCCGTGCCAAAGAGCCGCATCAAATCATCTTCCAGCGAGAGATAAAAACGCGAGGACCCGGGATCGCCCTGGCGGCCGGCGCGGCCGCGCAATTGCCGGTCAACGCGGCCGCGCAATTGCCGGTCAATGCGCCGCGATTCGTGCCGCTCCGTGCCGATAATGTGCAAACCGCATGGCACATTATCATAACATTTGTATTCTTGCAGATGCGGACAGGCCTCTTGATTCGGCTTCGCCTGCACTAACGCACAATTCGGGTGAACCACAACGCCCCGGCCCAGCTTGATATCCGTGCCGCGACCGGCCATGTTGGTGGCAATCGTCACGGCGCCCGGCTCGCCCGCGCGCGAAATGATTTCCGCTTCCTGTTGATGGTACTTCGCATTCAGCACTTGATGCGGCACGCCCTTGCGCTTGAGCATGCGC
>QEVD01000532.1 GCA_003576975.1 Candidatus Zhuqueibacterota bacterium | reverse complement strand
CAGTAAATCGACGGCATGCAGATGAGGCAATACCTTTCCCATGCGAGTGGTAATCGCCGACCAGTTATCCATGCAAATGGGACAATGCATGGAAGCGCCGTTGTTGCTCAACGTGGCGGTATCGGGACGATAGGTGAGAGAAGTGAAAGCACATTTTTGAATTGCTGCGGCAATTGGCGGCGGTGTATTTGCAGCCAACGAAAGCGCTGGCCGAACCAGCTTGAATTGTATTACAGACTCGAATGTGCCGGCGGGCAAAAGATAGTGGCCTTCGGGTTGGGGAAGCTCGCCGAGTTTCAATTCGCTGGTGGTGAGATCCATCGGCCGGTACGTATCCGCGCGCCACAAGGCTTGGCCCTGCAAAGTCTCGATGCGCAACGTGCCATAACGCGGCGCGTGTAGCAACAGCGGCAACTCCAATAACCCCGTTTCACCGGTGCGCGCAATCTTGCCGATCACATGCGTGGGTGAAACCGTTGGCCGCAAGCCTATGAACCACGCACTGCTCTGCCAAGCCGCCACGTCTTGCGTGGCCTTGCGCGTGGCATGCAGCATTAAACGATCTTCTTCGATTTCCCATTCAAGGTGATAGCGTTGGCCGGCGTGTGGAATTTCGAGGTCATAGGTCACGCGGTTGCCTTGCACGCGCGTGGCGCCTTGAACTTCATAGCGTAAAATGGGCGCTGCCAGAGGCCATGAATCAACAGGATGCAACATTACACCCTGGGCAAAGCTGCCTGCTTGCAGAAAAAGAATGTTCTCATCAGTATTGCCGCGGCCTGACTCATCTATGCCCAAAAAAGAAAAGCCGGCGCGATTCAGATAAAAACCAACTTGCAGATAACGTGTGCGAAAGCGAACTTCACCGGCGCTGCGTTCCACGGTGATGCCTTTGGGCGCGGGTGTAAGCGAAATCGATTCGCTCGTCAGCGTGCGCTCCTGTCGCGGCGCAAGATCAGAAAGTAATTCTCCTTCCAAGACGAACGTACCGGATACCAGATTCCAGGAGGGCCACCAATTGTCAATACCTGCGCGGCGGCCTTCGATGATCACAGCAGACGTTGTAATTCCGTTGAGGTCGAACCATTGTGTCTGTCCGTCCAGCGCAGCGTTCACCTCTCCGTTTTTAACATGTACGCGCCACTGGCCCTCCTGCCAAACCAACAAACGAAAAGACGTAATCCAATCCAGATCTTGATAGCTGCCGCATTTGTGATAACCTTGTGCCGGCCGTACGCCGAGCCGCTGCAAGCGCGCCGGGCCATGGCATTGCAAAACGCGGCTGTGAATGATACGGCGCTGCGGGGCCTGTGCTTCGCCGGGCAACCGTTCCGTCCAAAGCGCGCGCGTGAACGCCAGGCGTTGATGTGAAAACAAATCGCCCATGGGCGGTGTGTGATCGGCAAGCTGTAGCATATCCATCATCATATCTTTCATCTTCATCACAAACGCTCACGCCTCACGAGAGATAGCCATAGTGCTTGAGCAATTCTGCTGCGCCCGGCTCGCGCAATAATTCTGCAATAATATTCTGGAATTTGCTTTCCTGCCAGCGGCCAATCGAGCGGTCATTCATGGTTTGCGCGGGATTGAACCACGCAATGCTTTCTTTTACGCGGGCAGAATCGGGATATTCGAGAAACGCCGGAGTGAATTCTTCTTCGATAAACTCACAAATGCGGCGCATGGTCGGTTCATAATTTCGCACCAAATCTTCATAGCGAATCATGAGTACCTGCAAGTGATTTTCCAAGCGCCGACCGGCAGCAACATCCACCACCCAACGATGCGGCGTAACCCAATAGCGTGAAGCATCGCGCGGATGCACGGAGGTGACCACATCGCGGCCATCGCGCACAATGTGAATCAAGCGCGCCGCTTTACCGAAATGCCGCAGAATGCGCTCGAAATAGATCACATTGCGCGGCGTTTTTTCGCACCAACGCGTGCAGCTCGCAGGAATTTCATGAGTGAGCAAATACTCATAGATTTTTTCAAGCTTGAAAGGCATGTCGAGATTCGGATTGCGATTGTACATGCCGTCCGCGCCATAGCCATCCGGACACAGCGCCGTGGTTTCGATGTCGATCGCGAAAATTTTGGGATGGCACGATAAAATCGAAAGCAGCAGTGTCGTGCCTGAGCGGCCGCAACCGCCAATCACAATCGGCCGCTTGCCCAGTTGCACGATGCGCTTTGCATGTGCGCGCGAGGCTTTTTGAAAAAGTTCGATTTTGGCCCGGCGATGTGCTTGCCGGCGCGCCAGGGCGTTGCGGAGTTTTTGCATTCGTAAATACAATATTGCGTTCGAAGATTTTGGCAATGCTTCACAGGATTCTTTCAGAGTGACATTCATCCTATCCGGTTGTAACGAAAAACCGAACGTCACCCATTTCCATTTTCAAATGATGAACGCGTTGCAGTTCATCATTCTCAACACCGACCAAGGATTTGTGCAGCGTTAGTGTGCGTTCGCCCTCGAAAGTTGCCACAATCATCGCAACATCTTCCGCCGCGATGACGATATCCGGCTGCGTGCTCCACAAATCTGCGCCGGCTTGCTGCGCGAGCCAGCGCAGTATTTCAACGGGCAGCGGCGCAGCGCCAACATAAACCGAATGCCAGCCTTGATATGATTTGCGCGCAAACGCGATTTCCTGGGTTTCGTGCCAAACGCCCAAAGCTGTTGCGCCATTGTCTTTGACGGCAAAACGCGGGGATTCTTCTTTCTTCACGCCAAACACAAGCTCGCGCCCGGCGACATCGCTGCGAATCAACATCGGGCCGGGTGTTTCTAAAATTCTGAACCGAAAACCCGCGAGTTTTTCCATGCGCGCCAAATCCAGCTTGTCCGGCGCAACGAACCCCGGTGCATAAAACCAAACGACGGTGGCGTTGCTGTCCTTGAGCACAGCGTGCAAACCTGCGATTTCATCATCGGTGAGATAGAACAAATTCATCATGAGCAGCAAACGGTATCTCTGTGCATCAGCAGGTTCGAGATCGAAGCGATACAAAAAATCGACTCTGCGAATCCATAAACCAGCGGGTGAAAAAATCCAGGCACTGGCCGCCTTTGGAATACGGCGCTTCGGCGCGCCAATGGCGCGTGGCGAACAAGCTCTTGGCTTCATAAACCGCGGCGATTTGCGCGCGCGAACGCATGTCCCAACGCTCGCGCTGTTCGCCCAGCTTTACGAAACGCGCGACTTCGGCAGTGATTCTTTCATCGGCGTACCAGCTTTTGCGCGTGCGCAGCGCCGGGCCGAAATCAAACAGCCAGCCGCCATTGCCGCTGACCAGCATGCGGCCGAGATCGCGCTGCAAAATGCGGCGCGTGCCCGCGAGCGTGGTCGAGCCTATGCCGCCGATCATGCATTGCTCTTTTTCCACCTGCGTGCCGCCGCTGCCATCGGGATTGATGGGCGGCGGTTCGAGAAACGTGCTGGGATCGATTTCCGCGAAGTAAAGCTTGCCGTGACGCTGTACAGATTCCAACAACACGCGATAACCCGCATCTCCTGCAACGCCACGCGTGCGGCCGAGATAGTTGCCAGCCTCGTCATAGATTTCATGTTCCCACCATTGCCGCTCTTCTTGATTGGTGGTTTGATAAGAATAGGGACTCGCGAGAAAATCAATATCCGGGCTATTCAGAATTTTCTCCGGAGCGAGATGGCCGCCTTCGTGAATCCACACATTTTCGAGTTGATAACCATAAAAAGCGCCGCAGAGTACTCGATTTTTTGTTTCTTCTTTGGCCATGCGCGCGAAATGCAGCAACAAATCCGCATTGAATTCATGAAAGCGGCGATAATATTCCATCACCGGCTGTTCATGCTCGGGATTGCGCAGCAAGCCGAATGTGGTTTTCACGCGCGCGTCCAAATCAGGAATGTATCCGAGCTTCTGTTGCATGGGCTTGCTCAAATCCGGCACAAACTCGGACATGAAATAATGCCATTCGCCATAAATGCCGCAACCGATTTGATAGCCAAAAATGCGGCTGCGTAACGGCGAGTTTTCGACATACTGCAAAAACGCGCGAAACAAATTATCCATGTCCGCGCGCCAGATATCCGAAGCGAGTGAAGGTTCGCGCAATTGAATGCCCCACAGCCAGCCGCCTTCTTCGCTGCGTATCGCTGCGCGGTATTGCCGGGTATCTTCCGGCTGCAAGGGCAGCGCGCAAACAATCAACTCACTTTCATGTTCGTCTTTCCACCATTCCGGCACATCCAGCAAAATACGCGGCAGGAAAAACGCATCAGGATTTTGGGCGAGCAAACGCACGAACAAAGCATCATATTCCGACCAATCATAAATCTCCGGCGCAGGCCAGGCGGCATTCAAGCCCAAAATGGGGTGCAATAAATCAGTGCCGGCTTGTTTGAAAAAAGGCGTGCTGTGTTCGAGTCCCCAGCTCCAGGCCAGCAAGGGATATACTTCTTCGCCGTTTAGGATCAAACGCGGTGAGCCATTCTTGACGTTCACGCGCGCATGTGCGGGCGGTTCGTGGCGTAGTTTATCAAGGGCGAAAAATGTTGGCATATCAATTATTATAGCGCTTTCTGAGTGTGTGAGTACGTCATCAGAAGAAATCCTGTGAAAACTTAGCCCTGATCAAATGCTTCACAAGATTCCTACGGAATGACAACCACCATATGCAAACAAAAACTGCTATAAATTGCGACGCTAATGCCGCAGCCGCACCTTCAACATATCTTTCATATAACAATTGATCTCCCACAAATCGGCAACCGGTTGCCGGGAATAGGGCATCGTCATCATATAATCCGGCGGCCCGAATTCCGGGCAGATGGTCAATACTTTTGTGCCGATCTGCTTATGATGATCAACGATCTTTTGCCACCATTGCACGTGGAAATTCACCGCACCCTCCCACTCCGGCGCACGGGGATCAGCGACCTGCGGGCCTTCGGGAAAACCGACGCGTGCATGAATGTGATGGCTGTGTGCAATCGCGGCGTGCATGGCTTCATCTTGATCCTGCAAATAAGATTCGTGCACGCAGCACCAATGCGAAAAATCTGCCGTGAGTTTCAGCTCCGGCATTTTCTTCAAAAACGCCGTGGTCGCAGTCGTGGAGAATGTCATTCTACCGCGATGAATTTCGTGCGTGACGGTGAAGCCGAGTTCTTGCTCCAGCGCCGCGGCTTTCCGGCAAATCGACAGATTGTTGGCGGTGGTAAAGTAGTCCTTGCCGGTGTGTGAATTGACCAGAACGGGATTCAACTCGGTATTGCGGCGGTACTGCAATTCAAAGCTCTGTGCGTGTTCTTTGGGAGTAGCGCCTTCTGTCCACTGCTGCGCGACAAACAACAAATCCAGATCGCGCAACAGTGTTTGCAGTTCCTGGCGCTGCACGGGATCAGCCGGCGCGCCCATTTCCACGCCGTCGAAGCCGCCGTTTTTGATCATTTGCAGATTTGCCGCAAGCGAAGGCTGCTCCATGCCCCACATGCCGCGGATGAATTTTAGTTGCATGATTTAATTGAGAAGTGAAGTCAGGCTTGAACGCAAAGCGTTAATATGGTATTTTGACCGATTGCATCCAAGCCTGACTTCGCCGGCTTGGACGCAACGCATTGAGATATATTTTGATCCATTGAGTCCAAGCCTGGCTTCGCTGGCTTGTTATCTCGGAAACCTCATTTCTCTTTCAGGTAATGGCGGAAAATCCGCATGCGGCTCGGTTTGATACCAATAAGCCACCGAAGAAATATCATCCGTCA
>QEVD01000531.1 GCA_003576975.1 Candidatus Zhuqueibacterota bacterium | reverse complement strand
GGGGTGTATGCCACGCGCGGGCGTGCGCGCCGCACCCTAAAACAGGTTCATGAAAAGGGCTTCACCACCGCGCGCGTTATCGGACCCGGGGATGACGGCATTCCGCCGCCGAGAGAGTGATTTTTGCTGTGGTAGCCCGCCGCGCGAAAGAAGAAATATCTTATTAGCCTTGATATTCAAGTATAATGTTTCGCCCACTGAAAAGGCTTTTTTCTTTCTGTGGCAATTCTACTTCTGTCGACAAAGTTTTCAAAGCTGCTCGAAGAGCTTCAATTTTCAGCTTTTCTGAAAATCGGTGAAGGCCATAAGGATCAAGTTTATGTGCTTTGTTCAAGCATCCCAAATGGTCTCCAGTTTTTGGCGCGGGCGCGAAACATGTATTTCATCGCCGTCAACTTCGAACTGAGTGAAAAACCGTAAGCGCCCGCCGTCATCACCGCCAGCAGATCTCCGCGCCGCATCAGCGGCAACATCCTGTCCTTCCCCAAAAAATCTCCGGATTCGCAAATCGGGCCGACGACATCGTAGGTTTGCATCTTGCCCGGCATCAAATCTACCGGCGCGATTTGGTGATGCGCTTGATACAAACTCGGCCGGATCAAATCCGACATACCGGCATCGACGATTACAAATTTCTTGCCCTGCGCTTCCTTGGTATACAACACGCGTGTAATCAACGCACTGCTGGAGGCCACGAGCGCGCGGCCCGGCTCGAATAAGATCTCGCTGTCAAAATCTTTGAGCGGCGCCATTAATAGTCGCGCGACTTCCGCCGGCGAAAGCGCCAAACCCGCCGCCGGCTCGGTGTTCGGAGCAAGGCGCAAAGCATTTTCATAGATCACGCCCAAGCCGCCTCCGAGATCGAGATAATCCAGGCGATGTCCCAGCGCGAGGGCTTGCGCCGCAAGCTCAGCCATGACTTTGCCGACGCTTGCGAAAGAAGCGGTTTCAACGATTTGCGAGCCGATGTGCATGTGCAAGCCCGCGAGACGAACATGGGAAATATTTTTGATCTCGGTTAGTAATGCTTGCGCGCGCGGCAATTCGATGCCGAATTTATCCGCCTGCCGGCCCGTGGAAATATACGGGTGGCCGTGAATGTCAATGTTCGGATTTATGCGCAAGGCCACCGGTGCAACACAATTTTGCTGGCGCGCGATGTCGTTAATCACCGCCAGCTCGGCGTCGGATTCGACATTGAAGCCGCGAATGCCCGCCTGCAGACCCGCGAGAATTTCGTCGTCGCGTTTGCCCACGCCTGCAAAGACAATGCGGCTGGCAGGAATGCCGGCCTTGAGCGCAAGCTGCAATTCGCCGGCGGAGACGACATCCGCGCCCGCGCCCCACGCGGCAAAATCGCGCAAAATATCGGGATTCGAATTCGCCTTCAGCGCATAACAAATGCAATGGCGCTGCGCGCCAAACGCCGCATCAATCTCGTGGAAATTTTCGCGGTAGGTGCGACGGCTGTAGAGATAGAACGGGGTTTCTATTTTTTGCGCCAACGTTACAATTGACACATCTTCACAGCGCATGCGGGAGTCACCAGCATAATAAAAATGAACCATGTCTGCCTTTCTTTAGATAAACCACATTGCAATTGCCGCATCGCTTGCTCTCAAGACGGCCCGAAGAACATGTGAAACACACACCTGCCAATGCATTTTAGCTACAAACACCCGGTCACGGCAACACCAAATCGTTTCCTTCGTTCGGCCAGCGTGAGCGCACTTTTATTGTATCGGGCCAAACATGATAGCGTTCCGCCGGCGCGAAGGGGAACGGCATGCCGGCATCGAAGCGGCCGTTATGATTCGCATCGCGGAAGCCGCTGATCTCATACAGCCCGGGCAAAATGCCGGGAAACGAATATCCGCCCGGCGCGCTTGCCGTGGTGCTGTATTCGATCTTGCCGTCAAACTGCCGGGCTTTGAGATGAATAAGGCCGCCGGCCGTTGAATCCGCGTCTGCAATCGCGCCGCTGATCGAGGCCAGCGTGTCCGCGTTCAACGTCCAAAAGGTGATTTGCCTGGTCGTATCAAACAGCGCATTGCCGTTCCAGTCAAACAGCGAGTCCGCATTGATTTTAATCTCATAGCGGCAACGGCTTTTCCAGTTCGGTTGCGGCGAAAAGCGAAATTGCAGTGGATTCACCCACTCGGCAGCGCCAGCGGCACGCGCCCCGCTGGTGTCTTGCACGACTAATGGAGAAAAGGCGCTGTCGGTTTTCATCATTTCCGAAAAAAACAGAACGATCGGCGCATCGAGACTAAGATCGCGCGTGCTATCGGCAATTGAAATCTTGACGAGACGCGGGCGAATCGTGTCCGGTTGCGCCGCGCCCTCAAAATCTATCGCGCCGCGTGCAGAATCAATCATGAGACCGGCGTCATCAAGAAGCGAATCCGCTGTTGCGAAATAAGGCATGGCTTGCATCGGCGCTGTGAGAGCAAGGATTTGCGCGCCGTTGAGCGGATGTGGATACGCCGCGAACACCGGCAATGGCCGCTGTGTTTCTTTCTCAAAAATCTTCAAACGATTCATCCATTTGGACGAATGCGGCGACACCGCCTCGTCAAAACGCCATTCGATTTGATTGGCGGAAATGGCAGTTACGGCTGAAAGCCCCGGTGCAAGTGTGTCTTCTTGCATTAATCGAAAGCGCAACGCCTGATTGTTGCGATAATTTTGATCAATGATAACATCGTTGGTCGCAATGCCAATCAACTCGTCGCCGCGCGTGTACAAACGGTCGCCGTCGCGATCTTGCAGAGCAAACACGCGGTAACGCCCGGGCGCAAGATAGGACAGTGAAAAAGTTTTTGCCTCGCCCACCTGCGTGTAGTAATCTGCCGCTATTTTGGCGGGATTTGGCTCCTGTCCCTCCGTCAGAATATAAGCCATAACCAACAGGCCTGCGGCTTTTTCATCGAAAATGCGGCCTTTGATCTCGCCACGATCGAGCGTGTCGCCGGTGGAAAATGCCAGCGCAAACGATTCTTTCATGTTGACGCCGCGCCGGTCGCGTACGCCGGTACCAACGGTTACGACATAGGTGCGCTGTTCGCGCAGAGAATCCGGTAAAATGACATCCACCGTTTTGCCGCGCCACTTGAATTGCAATTCCGCATCATCTTCGGAGCGCGCGGGATTGGGAGTGATGAAGATCGCGTCTTCAAAACTTTTGCGATTGAGAGGTTCAGTGAAGGTAAACGAGAGCCGGGTAGCGCGGCTGACACGCGTGGCATTCGATTCGGGAGCGGTGCTGAGAATCCGGGGCGGAATGTCATCCACCGGCCCGCCCGGGGGCGAACCGGTTTTGGCGCAGTTGAAAAAAAGGAGAAGGACAAACAATCCTGACAATTTTTTCAACGAGTGGCTGAAAGTTAAATATCTATTGTTATCCGGCAGGAATGACATGTGTGGATCACATTGCCTTATGAAGCTTTGCTTAATAGACGCGGATTTTAATCACCCAGCCGATAATTCTTCACACCCCACACAATGAGTTGCACCGTCACCTTCATAATACTCGCCACCGGCACGGCCAGCAGCATGCCCCACATGCCCAGCAA
>QEVD01000530.1 GCA_003576975.1 Candidatus Zhuqueibacterota bacterium | reverse complement strand
TTTTTCTTGATTAAGCTCTTGCGCCAGCCTGAGCACGCTGTTTTGCGCCTGTTGGATTTCCACCTCGTATTCCAATTGCAACTTCCCCGCAACCTCAGCAAGACTGAGACCCTTATCCAGATGATTCCAAATGGCGGAGCCGGTCTCGTTCAGCGTATAGTATCGTTTGGTATCCAGATGCAGCAACACGCCTTCATTCTCGCTGAGTCTGGTGTAGATCGCTTGCGGGCTGGGTTTGAATTTGGAATGTAAGGTTATCATCATTTCTCCAGTCGATATGTATTATCCAACAAAAATTTCTCAAAGGTATCCGGATCATTCAGAATATCCTGGCCGGCATACAGCCGGTATACAGTAGTCTGCTGCACAAGAGTGCCAAGGGCCGCAAGATGGTTATGGGCGCTTTTATCATCGAATACGAAAACCAGGCTGGCCTCGATTAGCCGCTTTAGAGCTTGGTGTTGATCTATAATTTCCAGTTTGCTTGTAGTATCTGAGATCACCTCAGTGAACAGGAGGAATTTAGGCAAGCAGCGCCTGCTGAATCTCTCCGGATATAGGCGATCCATGCGAATATAATACTTGTGATAATATGGCAACCCTTGACATTGGGGAAGCTTGAAGGCAAAATCTTGTTCAGCTTTTGTGAATAATTTATGAAAAATGCGATCGTCGGTTTTAAATTCGATGGGAATCGCCAGTGCCTCAACCCGGGAATCTAACAAGCGCAAGAAGAGGATATCATCATTTAAATATTTCCATCCCTGTTTGACCAGCGTCAACGCCAAAGTCGATTTGCCCGCCCCCGATTTTCCGATGAAAAGAAACCCCTTTTCTTGAAAAACTATTCCAGAAGCATGCAAACGATAAAGCCCGCACTGGTGCAACAGTAAACATATCCCGCTAAAAAAGAAGTTTTCCGCGGCTCCGGGGTGATGCCAAATTTTTTTATCGAAGACGCCAATGCCGTGCAGTTTCGCCAAAGACAGATGCAGCCACGACTCGTTGAAAACGAGATAGAATTCCCGGCAGGCCTTGTAAACTTTCACGGGCAATTCCGGTAAAGAGATCAAAACAGCGGACTTCGGGATGGTTGGCTTCTGGGGAAAATATTCATCAGAATGAAGATCAAAGCTGACTTGCATGTTCGGAGATGTACTGATTTTGCTGTCTTGGCATTTGCCGAGAAAAGAGCCGATGTGATCTTGAACTCGTTTCGCTGTGCTTCTGACAGTGACCTTGACCCCGAAGATGCAATAATCGTATGAAAGTCTTGGACCCATATTTTTCGGCAGCAAAAATTTCAAATAAAATCAGGTGGCCAATGAGGTGAAGTATCGGCCACCTGGCCGACATTGGCTTTTAGGCATTTTTCATTAAAACCCTCCGATCCCTCCTGTAACTCCTGTCGAACCTATCCCGCCCTCGTCAAGAGTGTTTTCGATCAAGGTTTCATGCCTGGTCAAGAGCGGCTCGACAAACTTCTTTTTTGCTTTGAGTTTTGTATCGTCAGAAGGGGCGTTTACCAGCCCATTCTCAGTCACAAGCGATTTTTCGGACATGGTGATCTCCTTTTGGTTTTAGCATTGGGTTTGCCAAGTGGAATGATTTATGTTTTGGCCGCAGGAAAACTTAATACCTGGGTAAAAGCCCTGCGATGTTGCTCGTGATCGGCTATGAGATTGCCATCTCGGGTCAGCCAGCTATGCCCGCTCAAACGATCATCAAGCTTCTTGATCCCGAAATGAATTTGGACGTTGACGCCATGTTTTCTTAAAAAGTAATACAACAGCAGCGAACGTTTGAGACAGGAATTTTTTAGAAAGAACCGGTTGCGATTCAATAACAGCAAACTCAGGCGAACGATCTTTTTGATCGAAGCTCGTGAAGTGTTTTGCGTTTGTTCTTTTTCGCACGGGGTCAGCATGCTGAGAATGCGCTCCAGCGAAAAGCATTTCATGAGTATCGGCATGACGGCGGCAAAAGCGAACATCTCCAGCAGGAGCTTCAAATTCTGCCGCTGACCTAGCAGCTCTACCGTCTTGGCGCTCATATGTTATACCGGTTGTTGCGCTGCGGCTCTTGCCGGAACAAGCGATTCGCGCGGCACGAATTGATGATTGCGAGCTCCGGACAAAGCTTCCGGCAATGCCATGCTGGGCGTTGAGTTGGACGATGCCGCATCTTGATGCCAGGGATCATCCGGAAACTTCTTCATCCAATCCACTTTCTTGAAATATTTGGCGCAATACCAGCACGGAAAAGCATCGCAGCCGGTCAATTCATTGTTCTTGAAGCGGCGCAGCTTTTCTTGCTGGTAGGAGGTAATCATGGCAACATATCTATTGTAAGCTTCAAACAGGCTTGCTTCCGCAAGGTTGGCGATGATGTCGGTGCGCACCTGGCCGTCGCCATAATCCGAGAGCTGGCAACAAAAAGTCAGGTTTCCCAAATAATCGATGTACAGCGCGCGCATTTTCAGCGGGTCGCATGTGTTCCAGGGCGAGGCTTCGGGAAACCCGATGGCCGGAGCGATGGCGATGTTATAGAGTTTTTTAAGTTCAGCGATTTCCTCCTTGACCGCGCACCATTCTTGCGGCGGCAGATTCATCTGCTTATGAGTTGTTTGCAAGGTCGGCTGTAACGGCGCGAACGTGACTTTGCTCGCCCCCAGCTTGCTTGCCAGCACAACAAAAGCTTCGATCTCGTGTCGATTGCCGGCGGTAACGACCATCTGCATGAAAAACGGCAAGCGTTTGACCCGGCAAATGCTGATTGCCTGCAAGGAACGGCGAAAGGAATTTTTCTCTCGAATAAAGTCCATGGTTTCAGCGGTCGCGCCATCCATGCTGAAGTAGAAACCGTGGAGCCGGTCGCGATAAGGGCTGATGGCTTCGTATGTCTTCTCAAAATGCGTACCGTTGGTGACCATCATGATTTTGTAGCCGGCTTCTCCGAACATCCTTACGATTTCTTTGAATTGCGGATGAAGCGTCGGCTCGCCGCCGGTAAAGGAAACATAAGGAATATTGAACGGCCGGGCTTCGTCGATGATTTTATCCACGAGTTCCAGCGTCGCGCCGGGGATTCCTGGGGCCGATGGCCTGCTGCAAGTCGGGCGGCAAATCCTTTCTCGGCGCAATATCAGCCCGCAGGCAATGAATGCATGCATAGTTGCAACGATTGGTCGTCTCCAGGCCGATATATTCAATAGCCATTGACGTGATCCTGTTACAATAAAAAATGTATCGACGAATAAATTTTGGAAATGACTGTAAATTCGAACAGATGAGATTTGAATCTGGCATGGCGATTGGCGCTGCGAATACCCCTTCTGTTGGTTGCCAATCTATGCCATAAATACATTCGATGAAATTAAAGTGCAGAAATTTCCTGCAAAACATTATGATTTTGCGCCCAAAAGACCGCCGCTTTTGATATGGGTTTTTAGGTAAGATCTGGAACGCCACTGACTGAAACCAGTCACCCGCGGGGATTTGACCAGTATTGCCGCGTCCTGGGTGGCGACCAGTATACTCTTATCTGTGTATGTCAAAACCTGTCCGGGCGCCGCTCCGTTTGCGCCGGCTGCGGCCTCGCAGGCGATGAAATCGATGCGCTGATCACGATGAAACGTGTGCGGCATGATCCACGGATAAAGCGCGCGGACCTTGCACGCGATTTGTGTGGACGCCATATTCCAGTCGATCAAGCCGTCGGTTTGGTTTAAACCCGGCATGAGGGAGTCTTGCTGCGTTTCTTGCGGCCTGGGCGATAGCCGGCCTTCAGCAATACCATCCAGAACTTCAATTAGAGAATCCAAAACCATGCGGCCGCATTTTTTAAAAAGCGTGACGCCGTTGTCTTGCGGCGCAATGGTGATCGGCTTTTGCAGGAGTATGTCCCCGGCATCATACTCCTCATTCATCAAATGAAATGTCACACCGGTTTCCGTCTCACCGGCTAGTAATGCTGCGGTAAGCGGAAAGCGTCCGCGATGTTTCGGCAATAGCGAGGGATGGCAATTGATACAGCCGAATCGCGGCAAATTGAGCAACTCTGCGCCAAACTTTTTCGGCCAGGTCATGGTTAAAACAACATCTGGGTTTAGTTCTCTGACAACTTCCAACGTCCGGTTGTCGTTGATATCTGTACACGCACACACCCGCACTTTGTTCAGATGCGCCGCGCGCCCAAGCGCGACACGCTCGGCCTGACGTGCACCGAAGATGCGCTTGGCAACGGCATGCGCCTTCGGCAACCGGGAAGCGGTTTTCATCAACAAGCCAGGCATTGGCGCATTACTGCTCTTTTGATGGATGAAAACTCCGGCGATTTCATGGCGGCTATGCGCCAGCCGCCACAATGCGCGGATGCGCAGGCCGGGCCAGTTCGAGACTAAAAGAACTCTGAGGTTCACATGCCGACTCGCATTTGAAAAAGATTGGGTTGGCAGACCAGGAAATTGCTCATATCGAATTTGAGGCTTGGAAATTCTTTGTTGACCGAAGTTTTCAATGTATCCGTGAAAAAGACGTTGAGTATGTGCTGATCATTTGCCATATTTCAGAGTCCTTTCCGAGGTCTATAACCTTTAAATATCAATCTGGTTTATGGAAGATAATCATTCTCGCAAGCGCAAATCGACTGCCCGGCAATATCCAACGGCGGACTCAGCCGCCGAAGATCAAATCGGCAAAGTCGCAGAGCCGGTTACCGCTTATGCCCACGCGCCATCTTCCGATGAATTGCTGCATTACGTCAGCCAATTGAATTTGCCGGAATTGGAGCAATTTGTCTTTCGGGTTATTGCGTTGCGAGCCCAACGTCACGCTCCCAATCTGTCAAAAACCGAAACCGATTTGCTCTTGAAAATTAATCTGGGAGCGCCGCCTGATCTGCAACAACGTTTTAGGGAGCTAAACCGCAAACGCAGGGCTGAAAAGATCACCCCGGAAGAGCATCAGGAATTGCTGGCTTTGATTGATCGGATTGAACAGTTTGACGTTGAGCGCGTGAAATATCTTGCCGAGTTGGCAAAACTTAGAGGGACTTCACTAAAGGCCCTCATGAAAGAATTGGATATTCACCCTCCGGCGTATGAGTGAAAAACGCGTTCCGGCAAAATTGCGACAAAAGGTGATTGAACAGGCAAAAGAATGTTGTGAATATTGTCTGAGCCAAGCATGCTTTGCAACTGAATCATTTGCGGTAGAACATATCAAGCCTCGCAGTCGAGGCGGGCAAACGATCTCCGGCAATTTGGCGCTGGCTTGTCCTGGTTGCAATGGCCATAAACACGTCAAAACCAAAGTCCTCGATCCGGTTACTGGCAAGCTTGTTCCATTATTTCATCCGAGACGGCAGAAATGGCAAGATCATTTTCGTTGGAGCGGCGACTATACTCAGATTGTGGGTTTGACCGCGATTGGACGGGCGACAATCGAAGCCTTGCAATTAAACCGGCAAAGCCTGGTCAATTTGCGGCAGATGCTTTATGTATGGGGAGAACATCCGCCTTTTGAATAAATGTCAATACATCTCTTAATGCAACAAAGAACCTCTACGCAGTAAAATCTGCACAAACATTCGCGAGTACGAGAGCAAAATTAACTCATGAGCCACTGCTTCAACGCCAGCCGCTTTTTTTCATCGTCTACCAAATCCTTCATTTGCTTTTTTCTTCTCAGCATTTGCCACACGATCGGCCCGAACCGGCGCAGGAGATCTTTCCAGCGTTTGATATAATAAGACGAGAATCGTGTGTCGCCCTGCGAAGCCGGATATAATCTCGCCATCGTCTTCTTTTCCGGCAAAGCGCTGTTTTTCACGATCGTCAATTTGTCCCGCCAGCGTCCAATTTTCCAAAGCGAACCGAATTTTCGAAAGATGAACGGATCGCCAATATCTCCCAACGTAAACGCCTCACTCATGGCTACGAAGCTGTGTCTCAGTTCCTTAGGCCTGAGGTGCTGCAAAACGTCGTGCGGTACATTTGCTTCCAAAAGCTTGTTAGTAAGACGCAAGGTCAAATACACACATTTTGTCACGCCCCATTCCTCAGCGCGTTTGCGTAATTGCTCCCAATCAAGCCGGCTGTGGTAATGCCGAATGATTTCGGCGATGTCGCAGAGCGAACGCAAGCCGAAGCGAAATTGATGATGATAGGAAGCATGTATGCACAAATGCAGCAACAAGTCTTCCGGACAAAGCGCTGA
>QEVD01000024.1 GCA_003576975.1 Candidatus Zhuqueibacterota bacterium | reverse complement strand
CGGAAAGACACTCCAAATGCGGGTGAGATCTTCAACCGTGATCGGGTTGAGCGTGAGGCGCAGCTCCAGGCCACTGCCGGCCAAATCGCCCTGCAAAATAGTGCCCGCCAGATTGCCGTGATCATAGAAGACCCGCATGGCGCGGCCCAAAATGCGGTGGGCCTGCAGCATGCGCTCGGTCAGGTCCGGAATGCCTTCCGCCGGATAGGTGGTGAGCAAGTAGTACAGATCCAGCGACAGCGGCGGATAAACCAGCCTGGTTGCATTCACCTCCCGTGGGTTGTCGTTCTTCAAATAGGGATTCTCGACAACGGAATAGAGGAACAGGGACATGCGAATGTCCTGGCCGGCTGCCTCCGCGGGTGACACCAGCGCGATTTGTTCGGGCGCGGCAACGTAGTCGAGCATGTTCTGCCGCAGCAAGGCAATCAGTGTCGAGCCGATGTCGGCAATGGCGGAATCGCTCATCTCAGTCCAGCACCTTTCCTTCGCGATAGAAATCGGATTCCACGTACAGCTTGCCCATCTTCTGGAACTCCCGCTTGGTGGCGCGCACCACGTGCTGCATGCGCACCGCCCCGCCCTCGGCGGCCGCCAAGTAAGCGGCTTTCAGTCCGATGTTTTTGATGTTGCCGCCGGTGATCTTCAGTTTTTTCGCGAGCAGCTTGAAATCAATCTCTTCACTCAGCGGCGTGCTGGACGGAAAGATGGCCGACCAAATTCGGTGGCGATACTTCTCGTCTGGGAACGGCAAGTCCACCACGAACTGCAGCCGCCGCACAAAGGCATCGTCCATATTCTTCTTCAAATTGGTGGCCAGGATGACGAGGCCTTCATACTCGTCCATCTTCTGCAACAAATACGCGATCTCGATGTTGGCGTAGCGATCGTGGGCATCCTTCACCTCCGAACGCTTGCCCAGCAGAGCATCCGCTTCATCGAAAAACAGAATAGCATTGCTGTGCTCCGCTTCGGTGAAGACGCGGTTGAGATTTTTCTCGGTCTCGCCGATGTACTTGCTCACCACGGCAGAGAGGTCGATCTTGTACAAGTCGAGTCCGAGTTCGTTGGCGATCACCTCGGCGGCCATGGTTTTGCCGGTGCCGCTGGGGCCGGCGAACAACGCATTGATGCCGCGTCCCAGCGACAGTTTGCCGGCAAAGCCCCAATCGTGCAAAACCACATGACGGAACTTCACTTGATCGGCAATCTCGCGCAGTTGCTGCATTTGATCTTCCGGCAGCACGAGATCCTGCCAGGCATATTTCGGATCGATTTTGCGCGCCAACGCCGAGAGTTTGGGCTGCGATTGAATCCGGCTGCTGCGGAACAAATCACGCAACGTGAGCGGCGTGCCTGCGGGATTCGCCAACCGGCCGGCCTGCGTGGCGAGCTGCACCGCGCCGGCAATCTGGCCGCCGTTCAAATCGAAGCGTGCAGTCAATTCTTCCAGCGGTTGCAAATCACCGGCTTCAAAAGAGCCATTGAGATGCAAGCGCCAGAGCGCCTGTTGCTCAGCGGGATCGGGCGAAGGAATATCAATCGACAACATTCCAGGCAAATCAAGCAAGGCGGAAGGCATGGGAAGTTCGCTACCCAGGAAAGTTATCCAGCCCAGTTCGACAATTCCCTGCATGAAAGCCATTAAAAGCGGGGCCGGTTCCTCCGCATTCTGCGTAAGCTTTTCTATATGTCCAAAATAAATCGCGCAGGATTGCAACAGCCCCTCACGCAAAATCAGGCGCAGTTTTTCCTGAAATGCCTCTGGATGCGCCAGCAAAACACGCATATCGACAACGAGCAGTGGCATTCGATATTCGCCGCACAAGGCGCGCGCCAGGGTCTTTTTGCCCGCGCCGGCGCGACCATGAAAATACAGCGTTCGTCGCGTTGGCCCGTCATTCTCAGCCTTCGCCGTGAGTAATGTTTGCAGACGTTGCCGCAGATGATCATTAACGACGACCTTCTCCCAGGCTAGTGGCGAGAGAAACTCGACCTCGTTGGCAATACGTTCTTCCAACACATGGAAGCCAAGTGCATGGTGAACAATACGGGCTGTTGCCCGCAGCGGGCGTTGCGCTGCCGAGTAGCCGGAATCGTTCTCACCGTGTTCCAGCATGCCAAATCGCAGCAACGGTGCGGCATGACGGAAATGCGCCAAATTTTGCAGGCGCTCTGCAGCAGTATGGCAAAGCAAACCAAGTATCAAATCAATGCTAGCGCATTTTTTGGTGAGATCGTTCTGGAGGTAGGCATAGATTTTCTCATAGCGCGCGTCGATCTGCGGCGCAAGGCAAATCAACAAAGCTTGCTGTTCAAAGGTGTTAAGTTGAAAACAGTTGGCAAGCTGAACCAATGGCAACAAACGATGCTGCGCGCTGGTTGCTTGCAGGCAAACCTCAATCTCTCTCCTGAGTTTTTGTGCCTGCTGCAAAAGGCGCTCAACATGCGGTTGCTCAGCGCGTCCATCACTTTTCGGCGCCTCATCAAACACCCCGGCAGCGAATAAGGCGTCGATTTCTTCGTCCGCTGTAAAAAATCCCCGCAAATCTTTTATGCTATCGTAAAAATTGACCTGTCGCAAACGCAGCACATGCGCGAACAATATCCGATTCAGCCAGCGCAATTCATCGAGCAAATGAGCATGCGCATTCCCATAAGAACCACCTGCGCGCGGCGAGGGACTCACAGGTGAATCCAAAACAGCGGGCTTTTGTTGGAATAGACTTTTCATCCTGATTGCATTTTTACGCGATTATTTTCACTTCAGGATTGCGCCGGCTGCTCAAGCTTTGCGCATTATGGAAGAAAGTTCATTGAAACTCACGCAACATTCGAGCCATTTCTTTCTTCTCTTCTGAACTGACTTAATTGCTTAAATTTCATCCGAACAAATTTCCCCCCAAAAAGATCAGCACCTTGTTATGAGGTATGGTTGCCTCATGCTCCAAAGGGAAAAAAATAAAAGTCGCAGCTCTACCAGAGTTTATTTCGCTGAGGCCGCTACGCCTCAGTTGAGGTATATCACCCTCACAATTCATATGTCTTATCATCATTTTCGCGCAGTTGCCGCAGAGTTTGGGCCATCGCACTTGTTTCCGGCGATGCGGCTTTGAAGGCTGTTAGTCGATACAGATGACGTCGCTTTTGCAACACACCCGCCTTTACCAAAAACTTTAGCGCTTTTTCTACCGTCGCTTGCTCCTGACCAACCCACCACTGCGCGATGCCTTCCAAACTATCTTTTGCTTGCGGGTGATCATGCAAATATTGCAGGATGGCGATAGCGGCACGACGCACGTCGTCGTTTTCAATGAGTTTTCTCAAGATGTCAGACTGATAAACAACGGCCAATTAGCAAATAAGCCAGTTCATTGTCAGGCCATTTCGCAACATTCAAGCCACGATCACGGACGTTCTGGAGCAGAGATAATTCTTTAAATTTCTGGAAGGGATTTTTTTATTTCGGAAGGAACGCCGAAATCAAAAGAGGCTTGCGCGCCTCATCTTGAATGAATTTTTGAACGAAAATCAAGAACAAAGAGAGCTTTAGCAAGCGAGGTTTGCACACCTCTTGAGGTGGGCGCTCACCTCAGGTCACTAGGTGGAGACTAGGATAATTTATTCTTCGGTGGAGGGTTTGTCGAAGTTCGCATGCCATATTTTTTGAGCAACCCCGCCAGGCTTTTGCGATGAATGCCGGCCAAACGCGCAGCCGCGCTGAGATTACCTTTGGCAAACGTCAACAGCTCTTGCAGATAAATGCTATCGCATCGCGCTAACGCTTCGTGGCGAACTTCGAACAAGGGGCGAATACTCGATTTCGGGGCGGGAAAAATTTCTTCTTTGAGGAGAGGAGCACCGGGCGTTTCCGTGAGAAGCATCCGAGTTTTGTTTTCCAACTCACGAACATTACCGGGCCAATCATAGTTTAGCCAGCTCCGCAAAATTTCCTCGGGTAACTCCGGAAAGTGCGGCATGCCCTCTTGAGAATACTTTTTGAGAAAGTAATAAGCCAGCGCCGGAATATCGGCTTTTCTTTCGCGCAGCGGCGGCAAAAAAAGATTGAGCCCCTCCAGGCGATAATATAAATCCTGGCGGAATTCTCTCCGCGAAACCGCCTGCGCAAGATTTTGATTGGTGGCTGCGATAACGTGCAAATCAACGCATTGGTATTTCGATTGACCTAACGGACGATACTGCCGCTCCTGCAAAAAACGCAGAAATTTGGCTTGTGTGCTCATTGGCAAGGCTTCGACTTCATCCAAAAACAGCGTGCCGCCGTCTGCCTCCTGAATCAAACCGACGCCCGCGCTGTCAGCGCCGCTGTAAGCCCCGCGGGTATGCCCGAATAATTCATTTTCCACCAGATGTTCCGGGAGGGCGCCACAATCAATTGTTACAAATGGCTTGCCGGCGCGCGGACCAAGATAATGAATCGCGCGCGCGATCAATTCTTTGCCTGTGCCGGTTTCACCGGTGAGAAGAATGGTAGAATCGCAAGCGCCAAGCAGCGGCAATCGGCACATCAACTCCTTCATGACGCGGCTTTTGGCGACAATCTGGCTTTGGCGTATCTCGCGGCGCAATTTTTCTTGCAGGGTCTGCAAATGTTTCAGTGAGGCGATCTTCTTCGACAGCAAGGCGATTGCCGAACGTTTGTCCTCGTGAAAAACAATGATTTCTTCCACACCGAGTGCGGCAAGCACTTCCGCGCGGTGAGAATATCCCTCCGCTGCCAGCACGATGACGGTGGCCTCGGGGTTTATGCGGGTGAAATGCTCTGCAAGTCTTGGTGATTTTTCCAGGGCCAGCCAGTCGATGAGCAAGAGATGGAAGGGATGGGAGATGGTGGGGTTGAGCTGGAGATCATCCAGGTTGATCACTTGACAAGCAACGCTTTCTTGTATCGCATTGCCAATAAATTCGCTCAGTTGAGCATCCTTCGCAACTAAACCGATCTGGCACATTGTTTTCCCCTTCAAAACAAGACGGGAGCGTCTTTTCTTTTTTGAGATTTCGGCAATCGGATGATGCGCGCGGAGAGGGATGATAAAGTTACTCTATTCAAAGACGCACGGATATAAGAAACTTTCTCAATTAAATCTCAACTTTTTTTGTAAAATTTGATATTTTACCTGCAAATCGCCGGTGCCCCGATGGAAGCATTTGCACTTTTTAAATTACAGTCACTTTGTTGAATTTGCCGATTTTTTATATGCCTCACCCCTTCAAAGTCAAATTTGCAAATCACCAAAACAACCTAAAATTCTGAATGGCCTGGGATCATCAGCATGAGTATGGAAATTCTAGAAGGCAAACAATGTATTCTCCCTGCGCTGCTGGCGCGTCAGAGAAAATTTCAACTTCTCTTGGTGAAACAAAACACCCCTGTCAAGCGCGTGCAAGAGGTGCTTGAAGCTGCGGAGGCGCAGGGTGTTCCCATCAAATTTGCGCCGCCAGAGGAGCTTGCGGCGTTGACAAAGGGTCGATCACACGGCGGCTTGGCGGCCATTTGTACACCCAAGCCGGAGATGAGCGTTACCGAGCTTTTGGAACAAAGTCGCCGCAACGAGCAACCTGCCTTTTTTCTTTTGATTGAAGGCACGGAGGACGCGCAAAATCTCGGTTATACTCTGCGCACCGCAGAGGCCATGGGCGCGCATGCTGTGTTTCTCAAAAAGCATGTATGGAATTTCGATGCCACCGCGGTTTCGCGCGCCTCTTCCGGCGCCTACGAGCGAATGCCCCTCGTTCAAATAGAAAATATCGAAAAATTATTGACGCCTTTTCGCCGTCTGGGAATAAAATTTTGGGGATGTATTGGCGGAGCTAAAAGGACGATTCATGAAGTGGATTTGACGGCCCCGATCATGCTTGCCATTGGCGGCGAACGCCGCGGGTTATCCGGCGCGCTGCGGGAATTTTGCGATGGGTTTGCGCGCATTCCCACGGTGGGCGGCGCGACTTCACTTTCTCTGAGTCACGCCGCAAGTATCGTTATGGCGGAGGTGTTGCGGCAGCGGCATTCCCTCGCCCGGACGATAATTCCTGATAATGACCTGTCTTAAAAAATTCGGTTCGCCTCCAACTCTCACACATTAAAATACTTTGCTGCTGCATGATGCACGATGATCGCCGAAGTCGATTGCTCCGGCACGAGTTGATATTCTTCCGTGAGTGAGATGTCAATACGACTCGGATCAAGCAGGCGAAAAAGCTTGACCTGATCTTCAAGATGCGGGCAGGCGGGGTAGCCAAAAGAATAGCGCGCTCCGCGATAGGTTTGCCGGAACAAATCGCGAATCTCTTTGGCGTCTTCGTGCGCGATGCCAAGCTCCGCGCGCATTTGCTTGTGCCAATATTCCGCCAGCGCCTCGGCGGTTTCCACGCTCAAGCCGTGAAAATAGAGGTAGTCGGAATACTTGTCACTTTCAAAAAGCCTCTTTGAAATCTCCGAAGCTTTGCGCCCGACCGTCACAATCATCATGCCGATGACATCACGCTTGCCGGAATCGAGCGGCGCAAAGAAATCAGCAATGCATTGGCGTTTGCCCTCGGCCTGCCGTGGAAACGTGAAGCGTTCGATCTCGTTCTCGCCTTTTTCATCAAAGATAATCACGTCATTTCCCGCACTGTTGCAGGGGAAATAGCCATAGATCAACTCCGGCGCCAGGGCGCTCTCCGCCATGCAGCGCTGTTGCAGTTCTGCAAGAATCGGTTCGAATTTTTCGTTGATCAGGCGATCATATTCCGCGAGCGCCAGGTTGCCGCGGCGAACTTGCCACTGGCCGCGAAACAGCGCGATGGGATTGAGATAGTCAAAAACGGTGGCCAGAGAAATATCACGCACGATCTTCGTTCCGAAAAACGGCAATTGGGGAATCTCCACCGGCTGCCAGGACGGCGTTTCATTGGACGAGGCGATTGTAATGCTCTGATCAGCCTGCCGTGAAGGCCGCGATTTTCGACTTTCGCTTTTCGATCTTCGCTTCCCAGCCGGCGCCGACGATCCGCCGCAGATTTCCTGCATAAAATGCAAGCCGGCGAAGGCATCTTTTCCGTATGCCAGCGGCCCGTGATAAATCGCGCGCAAATCTTCTTCAACATATTTGCGCGTCAACGCCGCGCCGCCGAGTATCACCGGCGTTTTGATGTCGCGCTCGTTGAGCACTTCGAGATTCTCTTTCATGATCAGCGTCGATTTGACCAGCAAGCCGCTCATGCCGATGACATCGGCCTTGTGCTCCTCGGCAGCGTGCAGCATCTGCTCGATCGAAACTTTAATGCCGAGATTGACGACGCGATAGCCGTTGTTGGTAACGATAATATCCACCAAATTCTTGCCGATGTCATGCACATCGCCCTTCACCGTGGCCAGCACCATTGTGCCCTTGGCCGCGCCTTCCGCGCGTTCCATGTGCGGTTCGAGGTATTTCACCGCGGCTTTCATGGTTTCGGCGGATTGCAGCACGAACGGCAGTTGCATCTGGCCCGAGCCGAACAACTCTCCGACCACGCGCATGCCGTCCAGCAAAATGTCGTTGATGATAGCAAGCGGCGGATATTTCTGCAAGGCTTCGGCAAGATCGGCGTCGAGTCCGAGCTTTTCGCCGTCAATAATACGGCGCTTCAATCGTTCCTCGACTTCGGCAGGCAACGCCACAATTTCCTTCTTTTGCGCGCCGCGTTCGGCATAATAGGCAATGATTTCCTGCACCGGATCCGAAACACATGTGCCGTTTGCATCGAACTTGCGTTCGTCGAAAATCAAGCGGCGGTGCAATTCGCGTTCTTCCTCGCCGATCTTGTGCAGCGGCAGAATTTTGGAAGAATGCACGATCGCCATGTCGAGTCCGGCCTGCACGGCATAATATAAAAACACCGAGTTCAGCACGTGCCGCGCATGCGGCGAAAGCCCGAAGGAAACATTGCTCACACCCAGAATCGTGCGCACGCCGGGCAGCTCCGCTTTGATGCGGCGAATCGCTTCGATGGTGGCGAGGCCGCTTTTGCGGAACTCTTCATCGCCGCTGCCGAGCGTGAACGTCAAGCAATCGAAAATCAAATCCTGCGGCCGCATGCCGAATTTGTTGACGCTGAGATCGTGAATGCGCTTTGCAATCGCCACTTTCTCTTCAATCGTTTTTGCCATGCCCCGCTCGTCGATCGTGAGCGCGATCACTGCCGCGCCGTATTGTTTGCACAACGGCAGCACATGCTGCATGCGTTCTTCGCCGTCTTCGAGATTGATGGAATTGACGATGGCGCGGCCGGCCACGCGTTGCAATGCCGCTTCGATCACCGGCCATTCGGTGGAGTCGATCACCAGCGGGGCCGTGACTTGTGTGTTCAATCTCTCAATCAGCGGAATCATGTCCTTAACTTCTTCGCGGCCAACGTAGGCAACACAAACGTCGAGCATGTGTGAGCTTTCCCGCACTTGCTCTTTCGCCATCGTGACCATCGCCCCCCAATCTTCCTTTTCCAGCAATTCTCGAAACTTCTTCGAACCGTTGGCATTGAGGCGCTCGCCGATCAAAATGGGCGGCGGATCGAGATGCAGCGGCACGCTGTTGTAAAGGCTTGCTGCCGAAGGGATGAAATCAGCCGCGCGCGTTTTGGGCGCGAGTTGGCCGACGGACTGCACAAGCTTTGCGATATGCGTTGGCACGGTGCCGCAACAACCGCCGACGATTTGCACACCGAGATCCTTCACAAAATGCGAAAGAAATTGATCCAACTCTTCCGGCGTTAGTTTATAATGCGCATGGCCGCCGACATTTTCCGGCAAACCGGCGTTGGGCATGCAGAAGACGGGGTATGGGCTGCTGGCAGTAAGATAACGAATATTCTCCGACATTTCCTTCGGGCCGGTCGCGCAATTCATGCCGATGGCGGTGAGCGGAAACGGCTCAAGCGCGGTGAGCGCTGCGGAAATATCGCTTCCCAACAGCATCGTGCCCATGGTTTCGACTGTGACGCTGGCGATCACCGGCACACGCGTTTTCTTTTGCGCAAAATAATCGAAAATGCCGGCCAACGCGGCTTTGGTTTGAAGCAAATCCTGGCAGGTTTCCACGCACAGCAAATCAACGCCGCCTTCGATCAAACCGGCAGCCTGTTCGGCGAAGGAAGCCTTCATTACCTGATAGGAAATATGGCCGAGGCTCGGCAATTTTGTGGTGGGGCCGATCGAGCCGGCTACAAAACGCGGATGCGCCGGTGTGGAAAATTCCGCTGCCATTTTTTGGGCGATCTTGGCCGCGCGATAATTATGCTCGTAAGCTTGATCGGCAAGATTGTATTCCGCCAGCACAATCGAGGTCGCGCCGAACGTGTCCGTTTCAATCACATCGCAGCCGGTTTCCAGGAAACTCGCGTGCAACTTTTCAATTGCCTCGGGACGGGTGATGACCAGATGTTCGTTGCAACCGTTCAGCGCCTCGCCGCCGAAATCGTCAGCCGTGAGGTTCATGGTTTGCAAATTCGAGCCGGTCGCGCCGTCGAACACGATGATCTTTTCCTGTAACCGCTGTTCAAAGAGAGTCGAAGCCATCTCGCTGCCTAATTTTGTTTTGGTTAAAATTTTGCGAATATAAAAAAGGCCGGGCGGAAATAAAAGGAGATTGTTTAGGCCTGATGATTCCCCGCGTCCGCAACGCTGAACAAGCGTCTTGTCGAAAACCTTTCCACCTCAATTTTACCAAGAGTTGCAACGGCTAAGCCGCTGCAGGAACATTTTCGAATGATGTAATGTCTTCAAGCGGCCACGGTGTCAACTAGTTCGAGGGAGTGCTCGCGGGCGCAGGTTTTTCCATTCGTTTTGTGGGGCGCGTTTGGCCGTCGTGTCTGGGGTAAAAGTAAAGCCGAACCGGCAAGCCGCGAAACGATTCGCTGAGCGTGTAGTAGCCATTTCCCTGTGCTTGCCAGGCGACTGCCTCGCCTTGCGGCTCAAGGATGTAAGGCATGGTCGCAGGGGGTTTGGCAAGGGCGTCCCACACGTTTTCATTCTTGCCGCGCGGCCAGTAGTAAATCATCACGTAGGTTTTGATCAAAATTCCATCGCCGGCGGGCGAAATGTCGCCGGCTACCGCGCCGCCGAACGCAAGCGTTGCCACATGTTCCAGCTTGATTGTTTCAGTCGTTGATTGCGGAAAGGCTGCGCGATAAACCAAGCTGACCGTGTCTTGCTTCGAAACGATATACAAATCATTCGTCAAGGGATCGATCATCAGGGTTTCCGCATCATGCGGGCGATCCGGATACTGTACCGTGATCGTCTCTGCCCCGGAAAGCGTCGAGTCTACCGGTGCTTGCTTGGCACTGACAACCGGCTCGGGAATGCGATGAATGTACTTAAGCGATTGGCGCGCAGAATTATCGCCGAGATCTCCGATATAAAGATAATCTTGACCGGCAATTGGTCCGGGGCCCAACGCGATATCCTCCCAATCGCGCGCGGTGACGCCGGCAATGGTGTAAACGCCGAGATGCTTGCCGTGCGTGTCGAGGGCATAAACGCAATTTTTGCCGCCGGAATCATTGTGCGTCCACAACACCTGAGAATTCTTTCGACTCGCCGCCAGGCCGGAGGCTTCTTTGATGGGTTTATGCTCGATAAGGCCACGATCGACCCGTTCGCCAAACTTGGGATTCTGAGCAGGAATTTCAAGCAACATTCCCCCGGCCCCGAGAGTTATACCTATTGTCCAGCACCAAAATTTACGATGATTCATGGGTTGTCATCCTGTCAAAATGATCCTGCAAAATTACAAGCTGAAAAATAATCAAATGCTCAATCCTCGCATGAGATCCACGGTGCCGCGCAAGGTTTTGGGATCAATACGAACGTTCACACACCCTGCCACGCCCATCGAAAACGCGCGCTTCAATGCCGGCACGACTTCTTCCGGCTTCTCCACCCACTCGCCATAGCCGCCCAACGCCTCCACCATTTTTTCATAACGCGTCTCTGCCAGATCCGTTGCAATCGAGGCCTTCTCACCCAACAAAGCAACTTGCGGATTGCGAATCTGGCCCCAGCCGGAATCATTTCCAATGAGTGAAACGATCGGCAGATGATGCCGGATCGCGGTGTCGAATTCCATGCCGTTGAGGCCAAAGCTGCCATCGCCGTGCAGAATCAGCACCTTGTGATCCGGCTTGGCCAACTTTGCGGCGAGCGCGAACGACGGCCCAACGCCGAGACATCCGAACGGACCAGGATCCATCCAATTGCCAGGTTTAAGTACCGGCACGACGCGTGAAGCGCAGGCGACAAAGTCACCGCCATCGCCGATCACAATGGTTTTATCGTCAATGAATTTTATTACCTCGGCCAGCAAGCGATAGTGATTCATCGGCAATGCGTCGCTTTGCATCATTTTTTCAAGTTCAGCGTGCGTCTTTTGCTCCGCTTGTTTGATGAAATCGAACCATTCCTGGCGCAACGCCACGGGATGAATCGCATCCGTCAGCTCTTGCAGCACAAGACTCAAGTCGCCCGCCAGCCCCACATCATGATTGCGATTCTGGCCGAAATGGGTATCGGTTTTGTCGATCAAAATCAGCTTGGCTTTGGGATTGAACTTGCCATAGCCCAGGCGAAAGTCAAGCGGCGTGCCGACGATCACGACGACATCCGCTTGTTTGAAGGCCTCTTTGCGCGCATGCTGAAAAAAAAGTGGATGCGCCGGCGCAATGCAGCCGCGTGCAAGTCCGTTGAGAAAAATCGGCGCGTTGAGTTTCGCGGCCATTTTTTCAAAGGCCTCGTGCGCCTCTCCCCACCACAAATTGCTGCCGCCGAGAATCACGGGGGCATGCGCGCTGTTGAGCATGCTGGCGGCGATCATGATGCCGTCGGCGCTGGCGGCAGAGGGCTCCGCCGCGAACAGCGAATGCTGGCGCGACATCTCCTCAGCATTGATCGGCGCAAGCAGAACATCAATAGGCAATTCCAGATAAACCGGACCCGGCAAGCCAGACGTTGCCTGCCGAATCGCGGCTGCAACATACTCTCCAACGCGATCCGGCTCAGTCACACGGCGCGCCCATTTGGTGATGGGCTTGAAGAGTTCGATTTGATTCATTTCCTGCAGCGCGCCGCGATCGGATTCTTTCACCGGCGCCGCGCCGGCAAGCACGAGCATGGGAGTATTCGCAAAGAAGGCATTGGCAACGCCGGTGACGGCGTCGGTCGCGCCCGGCCCGGCTGTGACCACGACGACGCCAAGTGAGCGTGTTTGGCGCGCCCAACCATCCGCGGCATGCGCCGCAGCCTGCTCGTGCCGCGTGTCGATCACGCGTATGCCCATTTTGGCAGCAGCAAGATAAATCGGAGCGATGTGGCCGCCGCACAAGGTAAACAAATTTTTAACGCCTGCTTGTTTCAAAACCTGCGCGACCAGCGCGCCTGCGTTGAGAGGAGACATGAGAGGCTCCTGAGGAGAATGGATTTTATAAGCCTTCAGCTTTGGCGAGTTTCAACATTTCATCCAACATCTGCTTGAGATGAGGACATTTGCCATAAGCAAGATCGGGATCGAGTTTGCTAAAAAGTGTAGCACCATTCGTTGTCTTTTTATAGGTTCGTCTGAGTTTTTCTTCATAAAGACGGCTTAAAAGCTTTGCCGGAGGATTGTCGAAGTTGATTTTTTCGGGATGCTGGCTTTTGCCGAGCAAAACTCTTTGGATTTCAGAAGGAAACAGGCTTGGATTGCTCAACAGCCAGGCTTCCGTTTCATGAACTGCAAAGAATTGGCGAAATCTGGAATGATTGATTTGGCCCTCAAAATATTCTTTAGCCCAAACATAGCGCTCGGATACAGTTGGCTTGTCCGCCGGATAATGAATTGCTGGGCAATAAAGATCCAACAGGGCGATCACGGCGATAATATCGCTCTTATCCGGGCCATTCAGGTACATTATTGCCTTTTTCGGCGCACTTTTCACCAATTCCGCGCAACCATCGAAGAGAACAGATTTTATGCCAACAGGTTGCGAGAGCCTCGTATCGAGCCAATTTTTTAAGAATAGGGGTAACGCCCGTTGCTCCAACTCGCCTTCCACGAATAAGATAAACTTCATCCCATGGCCTCCAGCTCTCTTGAGTTAAATAGCGCCCCCAGTGTGTATTCCTTCAGCCAGTAATCAAGCTCGCTGCCGGCGATTGTGTTGAGTTGGGTTTCGCCATTCTCCCACTTTGCCACGGTTGTCGTTGGCTTGATATCTGTAAAGGCATCGAGAAATTGGGGCGAATGCGTTGTAAAAATAATTTGCGCCCGTTTTGAAGCTTCAACGGCATATTCTGCGATGATGGGAAACATCGAGGGGTGCAAGCCGGTTTCGGGTTCATCAATGGCAACAGGCAGTCTCAGGTTTGGATTAGCCAATATCGTGAGCAGAAGCAGAAAGCGTAAAGTACCATCCGAAAGATCAGCGGCAGATTGCTCGCGTTTGAGCGACTTCCATCTAATCCGCAATTGAATTCGTTGATCCGCAGCCGGGGGAAAAATCAACTCTTCGAAATCATTGCCGAACGCCGCGCGCATTGCGGTGTTCACTTCTCTTTTGAAGTCGCGATCACTCTCATAAAGAGTGTGCAAAACAGGAACGAGATTTTGCCCATCAGGATCAATGCTTTTCTCTGATCGGGCAACTGCCGCTCGACGTATGGTTGCTTCTTGGTGAACGTGAACATCATGATAAATTCGCCAACGCATCAGGCTTCCTAGAAAAAGTTTTGTTTGCAGGTCGCTGGCAAAAGGACTTACAGCCATGGACAGAAAAGATTCCTCGTCTGTAATGCTTTCTTCCTGTGCCGTCAGCATTTGCTGATTTTCACCCAAAATTTGAGCACGCACTCCGTTTCTACTTAGCAATTCGATCACTTTATTCTGATCCGACAAAACGCTAGTCAATAATTCTTTTGTGATACGATAAGAACTAGTTTTACCCAACCGCGCCAATTCAAGTTGATATGTTAAGTACTCATTTTCGAAAGGTTGAAATTTGAGCGACGATAAAATCATGGTCGCCTGACCATCCCAAACCAACGGATCCATGCCGCCGAGCGTTTGAATGTATTTTCCCAGCCGTCCCTGGGCTGAGACCGAGAGTAATTCCATAAACCGCAACAAATTAGATTTCCCCGAGCCATTCGGGCCGATAACGATATTCAAATCGCCTGGTTGCCAGCTCACTTTTTTGAGAGAACGGAATCCTTCAATATCCAGTTGTAAAATTTTCATGGTCCGACCTCGCATATTTTACAGTACTCGTTAGTATTCATAAAGCCTGCACCCCAGTAGACTTCTAATTATTTTGTTTTCACACACCTCAAAGAGTTGCCATTCCCGATGACAACTAATCATTTTTTTGGCAAGAAGCAAGACGGGAAATAACATCGACGAAAGGAAATCGCTTTGGGGCGGGAAGCAGCGGCGCGGAGAGTTCTGCCGCCAGAGTTTGAACGAGAGGTATTCGCTACAAATTGTACTTATGAATTTTATAGCGCATCGTGCGCAGACTAATCCCCAGGCGTTTTGCCGCTTCAGACTTGTTCCCACCGGCGCGCCGGATGGCGTCTTCGAGCACGAGTTTTTCAGCGGCTTCCATTTTTTCGCGATAGGTTTGGCCGCTGGCAATGAAGGAATTGGTGCCGGTAAAGGGGCGATTGCGCAGGCTGACCGTGAAGGGCAAATGCTCGGGCAGAATCGTGTCTCCCTCACCGAGCACGATGCTGTTTTCAATGGCGTTTTCCAATTCACGCACATTGCCGGGCCAGTGATAACTCATGCACATTTGCAGCGCCTCATCGGATATGCCCAGAACCGACTTCTGGTTGGCCGCGCTGTATTGTTTGACAAAATGTTCGATCAACAACGGAATATCTTCCAGGCGTTCGCGCAGCGGCGGTAAAAAAACCGGAATGACATTCAACCGATAATACAGATCCTCGCGAAATTGGCTGTTTAAAATCGCTTGCTCCAAATCGCGGTTGGTGGCGGTGATGACCCGCACATCCACATGAATCGATTCCGTGCTGCCGAGACGGCTGATCTCCTTCTCTTGCAACAAACGCAACAGCTTCGTTTGCACGCTGGATGAAATATCGCCGATCTCGTCCAAAAAGATCGTTCCAGCATGCGCCAATTCAACCCGTCCAAATTTTCGGGCAGCAGCGCCGGTAAACGCGCCTTTTTCGTAACCGAACAGTTCGCTTTCCAGCAGTGTTTCGGGGAATGCGCTGCAACTGATTTCAATAAGCGGACCGGCGGCGCGCGGACTGTTGTAATGAATCGCGCGGGCAACCAGTTCTTTGCCGGTGCCGCTTTCGCCGCGAATCAAGATGGTGGCCTGGCTTTTTGCCACTTTGGCGATTGTGCGAAAAACCTGTTGCATCGCCGGACTTTTGCCAATGATGCCTTCGTAGCGATATTGTTGTTGCAAACGATCACGCAGTTCTTCATTCTCTTGTCGCAATCTTTGCTCTTCTTCAGCTTTCTTGAGAATAACGAACAACTCGTCGAGATTGAGAGGTTTGGTGAGGTACTCGTACACGCCGCGTTTCATGGCCTCGACGGCGTCCTTCACCGAACTGAAGGCCGTCATCACTATCGTCTTCATTTCCGGATTGATGGCGCGGCTGTTTTCATAGAGCTGCATGCCGTCGATCTCAGCCATCTTCAAATCCGTGAGCAGAATGTCAAAATTTTCACGCTCGAGGCTGCGCAACGCCTTTTTGCCGCTTTCTACGCCAGCAACTTCGTGGCCTTCTTGTGTGAGAATCTGAACCAGGCCCGAAAGAGTGTTGCGATCATCTTCTGCAATAAGAATGCGTGCCATGAATGATTCTATTCCACAATATCCGCACTAAAGTCCGTTTCGCTGCGTCAAAAAATTTCGTGCTAAACAGCATTATCGAGTTGCTCGTTAAACGCGCGTTGCATCGCTGCCAGGCCTCTCCCCCACTCCACCGGCCAGCCCAACTCTGCCAGGGCCATTTCAATCGCAGCCATCAGGCCGATCATGTCAAGATGATCATAATCGCCCATATGGGTTACCCGAAAAATTTTGCCCTTCAATTGCCCCTGGCCGCCGGCGACGGTGATGCCGTATTTACTCCTTAACAACTCCGTGAAAGCTTTGCCATTTATGCCATTAGGGACTTTCACGGCGGTCAAAGCGTTCGAAGGAACTTGCGGGAAAATTTCAAGGCCAAGCGCTTGTATGCCGGCACGCATTGCAGAAGCCAAACGGGCATAATGTTGCCAATAAAACTCCAGGCCGTTTGCGCGCATGCGGCGCAGGGACTCTGCCAGGCTGACGACGGTGGCGATGGCTGGCGTCCAGGCGGTGCCCTGCTCTTGTGCGGCTTTGTGCGCAGCGGTGAAATCAAAATAATAGCGCGGCTGCGTGCTGTGTTTGTGCTTTTGCCATGCCCGTTGGCTAAGCGCCACGAACGCCAAGCCGGGCGGCGCCATTGCGCCTTTTTGAGAGCCGGATACGCACGCGTCAATGCCCCACGCATCAAAATAAAACGGCAACACGCCAACCGAAGTTATGCCATCAACAACGACCAGAGCCTCAGAATGTGCATGCACAATCTCAGCGAGACGTTTGACATCCGTGAAGCCTCCCGTCGAGGTCTCGCTATGGGTGCAAAACACGCCGGTTAAACCGTTCGTCGCCTTTACCACGCCCTCGAATACCTCGAGATCCAGCGCATCGCCCCAGGTTGGCATCGCCGAAATAACACTCAAGCCATAAGCGCGGCCCAATTCTGCCCAGCGTTCGCCAAACTTACCGCCTTCGATGACGATCACTTTATCGCCGGGATTAAACAAATTGCAAACGCATGCTTCCATTCCGCCGGTGCCGGAGGCAGTGAGCAGAACCACTTCCTGCTGGGTTTGAAAAAAGTATTGCAAATTCGCCTGCAGCTCTTGAAAAATTTCTTTGAAGGCCGGACCGCGATGATAGGGAAACATCGCGCCGGCAGCAAGGCGAACGGCCTCCGGAATTTGCGTGGGGCCGGGCGTAAAAAGACGAGAGCGCATAAGGTCGACGTTTATTAATTATTTCGGCAACGCGTTGGCCGTTGCCATCTTCATTAATCTGCCATCATCGTGTTTTGCCGGAACGCCCGGCCGTGGCAGGCCGGGAAATCAGGCGCGCTACAAACATTGGTTGATCGTCTGCCACAACTCCTTGCGGCCGAAATCCGTTTGCGCCGAAAACATCAACACGTGCGCAATTTGCAGATGCGCGAGGCTGGAAACGATCTCGCGGCGCCTGTTGGCACGCTGATTATTCGAGAGCTTGTCGGTTTTAGTTGCAACGACAATGACGGGCAGTTTCAAAGAAACGAACCAGAGCAGCAGCTCAAGGTCGCTTTCCAGCGCGCCATGGCGGCTGTCGATAATCGCAATGGCAGCGCGCAGAGTGCGAACCTGTTCGAAATAACCTTCGATCAAACGGCGCCATGCTTCGCGCTCGGTTTGCGAGACCTTGGCATAGCCATAACCGGGCAAATCGACAAAATAAAAAGAGCGATGGAATTCGCCGGTTTGCGTGAGACGATAGAAATTGAGTTGGCGCGTTTTGCCAGGCGTGCTGCTGGTGCGCGCGAGATTCTTGCGCCCCACCAGGCAATTGATGAGGCTCGATTTTCCCACATTCGAGCGGCCGCAAAAAGCGATCTGGGGCAAATCATCTTTGGGAAATTGCGCGCGCTGCGCCGCGCTGATAATGAATTCCGCTGCGGCAATTCTCATGGTAAATCCAATGGTTTCAAAATTGGCAACATTGCACAGGCCATTGTTTGCGCAAGAACACCAAAAAAAACGCCCGCCATAATCAAGCGAGCGTCGCAATATAACCAAAGAGATGGCCGCAGTCAAATCAAATCTCGCGCTATCGAATAACGGCCAGCTTGCGCGTCGCCGCAAAACCTTCACTCTCCAAACGATAAAAATAAATCCCCGAAGCCAGCCCGCTGGCATCGAACTTAATGCGATGAGAACCGGCAGCCAGCTCGCCATCAACCAACTGACTCACCAGCTCGCCACGAAGATTGTAAACGGCGAGCTTGAATCTTCCGGCATGAGGCAGGTCAAAACCAATGGTGGTGGAGGGATTGAAAGGGTTGGGATAATTTTGTGAGAGGGAAGGTGTGGTTGGAAGAGCTTGATCAACGGGGTTTCCTGCTACCGCCGTCGTGTTGCTGCGGCCGGTGGCAAAGGTGGCGACGCCGTTCACGTCCGCAATATAAATAAAGCGGCCGTCGGGCGAGAGCGACAAATCTCTCGGTGAGAACATGCCATACACACCCTCCTTCCAACTTTGGAAACGTTCTCGCAACGTCAGTTCTCCGGTGTCGCCATCACGATCGAAAAACGCCAGCAAACCCGCGCCATAGCCTTCGCCACTGACTAGGGCATATACTTTGAGTCCATCGGATGAAATCTCCAAATCACGTGTTTCACTCCAGCCCGTGATGAGCACGTTCTGTTGAGAGGTCAGTTCTCCCGTGATTGCATCACGGTTGAATATCAGAATCCGTGGTTCGCCGTCGTAATCCGCTTCAAAATCACCGGTCGCGGCATAAACATGTCTGCCGTCTGGTGAGACCTTAATGGCCATGGCGCCCCAGGGATACGTATACTCGCCGTTGAGCGTCACTTTGCTGCCAAAAGATAGCTCGCCGGTTTGGATATTTCTTTCGAACGTTGCAATCACTTGTGGCCGGCCGTTGGTGAAATTGTTCCAATACAAGTGCCGCCCATCAGGCGAAACGGCCAGGGAAATCAGCTCGTGCAGGCCGTATTCCTGTCCCGGGAGTTTTTGAACGGGAGAAATTGTGCCGGCGAGGGGATCACGTTGGTAAACGCGCAGATTGGTTCCATCGTTGAAATAGAGGTGTGATCCATTCGGTGAGAAAGTCATGGTACCCGCCCAGGTCAGATCCGTTTTTGATCAAAGGTATCCTGCAGGGTTTGTACGAGTCGCAAGGCACCGGTCGATGGATCGATAGCCAAATTAGTAATGGTGTTCTCGCTCACGCTCGAAACGTAGAGATGCCGGCCGTCGGGCGCCATGATCATGGCGCTGACGTCAGGCAGAGAATCACTTCGCGTCAAGGTGAGAGTGCCTTGTTCCTGATCGCGGGCAAAAGTGCTGATGCCGGCATCTTCGAAACGCGCAGCGACATAGAGAAACCGGCCATCGGGCGAAGTTTCCACGGAGCGTGAGCGGCCGAGCCGGTCCGTGCCGCCGAGGTTGTTATCGAGTTGCTGAAATAAGGTCAATTTGCCCGATACGCTGTCTTTTTGGATACTTGTTACTTCGGTATCGGTCGTTTTGTAAAGCGTTTTGTCATCTGGTGAAATGGTCAAACCCGCAGGATCTCTAAAACCACCCGCAATTACCTGGGCTAAATTAAGTTGCCCTGTCTGCAAGTCTCTGTTGAATGTCGCGATTTCACCATTCCTTCCCAAATAGATATGGTCGCTCTGGGAAGAAGATAAAATAACTCTCGGGCCGGGCTGCTGGATTATATCGGACAGGGTAAGTCTTCCGTCTTCCAAATTTCGATTAAATATTATAAACCAACCGGCACTAAAATTGGCGGCATAAACTGACTCGCCATCGGGAGTGACGAGAACGGCGCTTTGAAACCAACCAAAGGTTGATGAAACGCGTGTTTCATATGCGTTATCTAAACTAATTAATCCACTTCCTGAGTCACGAGAAAAGGCCAACAATTTGTCATCATTATGACCGGCACCGTCAAGAAAGTTCCCATCAGGCGAAAAGGCAAGCGAACTTGTAACATTTAATCCATCGAGTTCTGCATCGCCATTCTTGATGATTTGGATCCTATCGAGATAACCGGTTTGCGTATTTCGCCGAAACACCGCAAGGCGATTATCAGGGTAATGCCATAGTGGACTGTAAAGCCAGAAAAGGTGTGCGCCATCCGGAGAAATCAAGAGCCTATAATTTCTTTCTACAACCGGCACATCACCGTATCGGCTGAAAAATGCACTATCTTTGATGGCGTCTTTTAGAAGGATTTCACCGGTGGTTGAATCTCTTGAAAACAAAAGCAAGGTTTGATCGGCGCCCCTAACGGCGTAAACGAAACGGCCATCCGACGTGACCACTATATCCATGATCCTTCCAATTTGAGCCACACCTTGATGGTCATTATTGAGCACTTGCCGAGTCACAAGGCTGCCATCCGCGTGACGCGCGAAAACGACGATCGTGTACAAGCCGCCGGCATAAACGTTTTTGCCATCGGGGGAGCTGGCAAGACAATAACTGGCTTCGGTATCTCCAATATTGGATATAAAACGCGGTTGAACTTGCCCGGTTCCGGGCAGCAATGTCACTCCAAAGACGAACACTAGAAAAATGCGACGAATTGGGGCAAGTAACCTTCTAAAGCAGCGCAATTGCCGAAAATCGTTTTTTTTCATGAACCTTCGCTTCAGCTTGTCAAGGGCTTGGAAATTATCTTGTCCGTAACTCAAATAACTACCGGCATTAGAGCAAAGGTGAAGAATTTTTTTGAAGGAGATTTCAGGTTTGGCCTGGTACTCAACCCATGACAAAAAGCAAAAGGAGAAAGCGCAAAGACGTGCTTTCTCCTTTTGCTTGGATATCCTCATTCTAACTCATCGCAACAGGGTTAGCTTTCTCACAAAGTTGAGGTTATTTGCCCGCATACGACAAAAATACAGCCCGGAGCCGACGAAAGCGCCTTTATCGTTCTTGCCGTTCCAGGTAACGGCATGATAGCCGGCTTCTTGCTGCTTATTTACGAGCGTTCGTACCTTGCGGCCAAGCACGTCGAATATGGCAATACTTGTCTCTCCCGCCTCCGGCAGATCATACTTGATCACGGTGGCCGGATTGAATGGGTTGGGATAATTGTGGTGCAACGCAAAACGCTCAGGCAAGCGAGGATCGTTTTGGGCTGACTCTGCCGGCATTACCACCTTGCGCGGCGGACCATTATATGTTCCGATCCAGATGCCATTACCATGTGTGGGCATGATGATTTTATCTGGGTTGTTCGGGAAAAATGCCATCGTCACAGCATCGGGCCATTGGTGCTGGGTGATACTGTTTGATAACCTGGTTACTTGAAGTTGTTGACCATTACTCGTAATCTCCCAGAGGTTCATGAGCTTGTAATTGTCCTCTCCTTTTAATTTGGGATTGTCAGAATCTGCGCTATTGTTTTCACGCAGGCTGAAGCGATATGTCGCAGCAATGATATTTGAGCTAATGGGATCCTGTGCGAGGCCGCCAATAGCCATTGTCATGCTTGTCGGATCGCTGGATGGGAGCTTGTTTTCTCCACCAATTATCCATTCGATCTGATCTGGATTTGGATTTTCGTTTTTCGCCCATTGAATCAAACCTCCTGTATAGTTCTCTCCGGGACTATCCTGACTCGACGGCAGATGCCCACACGTCATTCCTGCAAAGACATGCTCATCGGTCACCAACAAATTAATGACCTCTGAAGCATGATCTGTGCTGAAGGATCGAATCGTGTTTCCAATAATTCTTCCGCGAATCACCTCATCCACCTGCACAATACAATTCGTCGGATCAAGGTTGGTTCTGTTGCTCACCAGTTCGATTCTGAATACGCCGCCTGAGGGCCAGTGCCGGGCCACATACAAGTGATCCATGTTATCAGGATCGAATATGAGGCGCGAATAGTTATGATGTCCGCCTGCCGAACTCGTGGGAATTACGGCATCAAGATCATCATCCGTAATCTTGGCAAATTGGCCATTATTGAAACTGCCATCCAACGTGCCGTCCGTATTGATCCGGGCGTAATAAATCCCGCGATTGCGTGCCGCAACAAACACCCCTCTACGATCATCCTTCACATCAAACACAAACGCCTGAATCATCGCATCCGGCAGACCGGCAAATGTGCCGCCGCCAACCACGCTTGGCCCGCCGGCAATGATCTCCCAATCTTCCGGCCCGCCGGCGCCGGCGAGAGTGTTTTTGAGCAAGCCGCCTTGGCCTACCTCGTTTGGCCGAAGATTGCGCGTGCCGGCAGAAGCGATCACGGTGTTGGCATTCTGCGGGTGAAAAGCGAGATGATGTTGCCGTTGCCGTCTTGATACCACTGCGAAGTTGCCAGCCGGCGCTGCGACCATTTCACGGGATTATCGTTGATGTTCGTGGTGCGCAACAGGCCGTTGTCGCCGCAACCGACCAGCACGACATTGGCATTATCCGGCTTGAACACCGCCTGCTGGCCGTTGAAAAAGACTTCGTCCGCGTCAAAGAAGCATGCCGTGTTAGGAATGAAAGTGGGGAGGGTTGAAGTACGAGGATTGAGAGGCGGTCACCCCGCCGCAAAATAAAAATTTTGTGGCGTATGTCAAGAAATTTTGGGGGTGGCATGATGCCGATTAAACGTCATGCGGCTTTCACGTCACACCCAAGGCCGGAAAAATCTTCGCGGTCGCAATAGTTTTTCGGGATAATACTATAAAACTGTGAAATGATGAGCCTTGGTCAATTGATCGCCGCTGCTCGCGGCGGCATCGGTTTGCGCATTCGCCTGCGCCGCAGCGTCCTCGTTTTGGCGGATGTCTGCGTATTGATTTGATCGCCCGGCTCTTTTTCACATAAAACGAGCTGCAACACTTCTTCAACGTGTTTCACGGTGATCACTTCGATGCCTTTGCGCAAGGGCGCGGGCAGTTCTTTCAAATCTTTGGCGTTTTCCTGGGGAATGATCACCTTTTTGATCCCGAGGCGTTGCGCGGCCAGCATCTTCTCGTTCAAACCTCCAATGGCGAGCACCGTGCCGCGCAGCGTGATTTCGCCGGTAAGCGCGATGTCACGGCGTACCGCGCGGTTACTCAGCGCTGAAACCATCGCCGCCACCAGGGTTATGCCGGCAGAAGGCCCGTCTTTGGGGATCGAACCTTCGGGGATATGAATATGCAGATCCATATCTTTCCAAAAATCGCCGCCAATGCTGAGTTTCGCCGCATTGGTGCGAATGAAAGATAATGCTGCACGCGCGCTTTCTTTCATGATATCGCCGAGCTTGCCGGTCAACAACAAATTCCCCTTTCCCGGCATGAGACTTACTTCGATGTCGAGCACGTCGCCGCCGTAGCGTGTCCACGCCAGGCCGGTGGCGGTTCCGATGGCGCGCTGTTCGGTAAGCGGGCGCTGCGGATGTTTGGGCACGCCCAAATCCGTTTCAACCGTTTTGGGTGATACCTCGCGCAGTTTGTGCTCGCCTTTTGTCGTGATCGCGTAAGCGGTTTTGCGGCAAATGGCGGCCAATTCGCGCTCCAGATTGCGCACGCCGGCTTCGCGCGTGTATTCGCGTATGATTTTAAGAATCGCGTTATCGGAAAAGCGCAGTTGCTCGCTGCTGAGACCGTGCTCGCGCATGAGCTTGGGCACGAGAAACCCCTTGGCGATTTCCAGCTTGTCGTGTTCCAAATAGCCCGGCAGATCGATGATTTCCATGCGGTCCAGCAGGGGCTCGGGAATTTGGCTGCGCACGTTCGCGGTGGTGATGAACAACACCTGGCTGAGATCGTAATCGACTTCGAGATAATGATCGTTGAAGGCTTTGTTCTGCTCGGGATCAAGCACTTCGAGCAGCGCGGCCGCCGGGTCGCCGTGAAAATCGAACGTCATCTTGTCGATTTCGTCGAGCAAAAAAACCGGATTGATGGATTTGGCGCGCTTCATGCTTTGAATGATGCGGCCCGGCATCGAACCGATGTAGGTGCGGCGATGCCCGCGAATCTCAGCCTCGTCGCGAACGCCGCCCAACGACATGCGCACGAAATTGCGTCCCATGGCGCGTGAAATTGACTTTGCGAGAGAAGTTTTGCCCACGCCCGGCGGGCCCACCAGGCACAAAATCGGGCCTTTCATTTTTTGCACGAGCTGCAACACGGCAAGTTGTTCGAGAATGCGTTTCTTGGGGTTTTCCAAGCCATGATGATCCTCGTCGAGAATCATTCTGGCATTTTGCACCTCGAGCACATCCTCGGTTTTTGCTACCCAGGGCAATGCGATCAACCAATCGATATAATTGCGAATCACCGTGGCTTCCGGTGAGAGCGGCGCCGTATTGCGCAGCCGATCAAGCTCTTCGTAAGCCTTCTCCTCCGCCTCCTTCGGCATGCCGCATTTCTTGACCTTTTCGCGCAGCCCGGCAATGTCATTGTCAGCGTCGAATTCATCGCCCAATTCTTCTTGAATCGCGCGCATTTGCTCCTGCAACCAATAGTTGCGCTGCGTGCGCTGAATGCGGCCGCGAACTTTATCGTCGAGATCGCGTTCGGCGTCAAGAATGTCTTTTTCATGCTCGAGCAGTTCTGCCAGATAGGTGAGCGCTTCGTAGGCGTTGGGCAATTCCAAAATGTGTTGTTTGATTTTGGTTTCCCGCTGCACATGGGCTGCCACGAAATCCGCCAAATGTTGCGGCCCTTCCAGGCCTTCGAGGCCGAACAAGATTTCTTCCGGCAACGCACGATGCAAACGCACGTAATCGCGAAAGGCGCTGGCAACCCGGCGCATGGCGGCGCGCGTAGCCACATCTTCTTCGCTGGCATCGTCGAGCAGCTCGACGCGCACTTCGAGATGTTCCTCCGCTTGCAGGAAGCGGCTGATGCGCGCTCTTGCCACGCCTTCCGCCAGCACTTTCACCAGGCCGTTTGGCAGGCGCAGCAATTGCAAAATGCGCGCAACCACCCCGACGCGATAAAGATCATCCTTGCCCGGCTCTTCTTGCGTCACATCTTTTTGCGCCGTCACAAAAATCAATTTATTCAGCAACATGGCCTCTTGCACGGCGCGCAAAGACGATTCGCGTCCGACCAGCAACGGAAAAAGCATGTGAGGAAAAAATACGACTTCCTTGAGCGGGAGAACGGGCAAACGATGATAGGCGTCAGCAGGAATGCTGTCGCGGGAGGCTTTATGCATGGTCAACTTTGAATAATCCCAGTAAATTTTCCCTCAAGCCCGTTTTTTCATTTTCTCATACGTGTAAAGCGGCGTCTTGCCCTCGGTGACCGTTTCCTTGGTCACCGTACACGTTTTGACTTCGGGCATGCCAGGAATTTTGTACATGACGTCCAACATTGTTTCTTCCATTACCGAGCGCAGGCCGCGCGCACCGGTGCCGCGTTTCATCGCGCGCTGCACGATGGCACGCAACGCCCCCTCTTCAAATTCAAGCTCGACGCCGTCCATGTGCAGCAAGCGGCGATATTGCTTGGTCAACGCATTCTTGGGTTTGAGCAGGATGTCCATCAGCGCCGCCTCGTTCAGCTCGCTGAGCGCGGTGATTACGGGCAGACGGCCGATCAACTCCGGAATCAAGCCGAACTTCAACAAATCTTCCGGCTCGACTTTCGCAAAGATCTCGCCGATCGAGCGCTCGACCTGGCTTTTGGGATCCGAGCCGAAACCGATTTCTTTCTTGCCAATGCGGCGCGAAATGATCTTTTCAAGACTCTCGAACGCGCCACCGCAAATAAAAAGAATGTTGCGCGTGTTGATGTTAATGAGATTCTGTTCGGGATGCTTGCGCCCGCCCTTGGGCGGCACCGCCGCCACCGTGCCTTCCAACAGCTTCAACAAGCCCTGCTGCACACCCTCGCCGGACACATCGCGGGTGATGCTGGGATTGCCGTCCTTGCGCGAGATTTTGTCAATCTCATCGATGTAGACAATCCCCTTTTCCGCGCGTTCGAGATCATAGTCCGCGGCTTGCAACAGCCGGACCAGGATGTTTTCGACATCCTCGCCGACATAACCCGCTTCCGTCAACGTGGTGGCGTCCGCGATGGTAAACGGCACTTGCAAAAACCGCGCGAGCGTCTGCGCCAGCAACGTTTTGCCGGTGCCGGTGGGGCCCACCAGCAAAATATTACTCTTTTCGAGTTCAACATCTTCGATGCTGGAGGGCGTTTCGATGCGTTTGTAGTGATTGTAAACCGCCACTGCCAGCGACATCTTGGCGCGATCTTGCCCGATGACATAGTCGTCCAATTCGCGCTTGATCTCTTCCGGCGTGGGAATACGGCCATAAAACGGCACAGAGCGGCGCTGCATGTCATCGCGAATGATTTCGCTGGCATTGCGCACGCATTCGTTACAGATGTAAACATCCGGCCCGGTGACGATACAATCGACCTGATTGGAGTTCTTGCCGCAGAACGAGCAAATGAACAAACGGTCGCGTTTACTGAAGTCTGCCATGAGAGTCGCCTATTTCTTCTTAACGATGCCCTTGCGCGTCATGATCTCGTCGATGAGGCCATATTTCGCGGCCTCTTCCGCCGACATGAAAAAATCGCGGTCTGAATCTTTTTCAATACGCGAGAGTTCCTGGCCGGTGTGATCGGCAAGAATCTGATTGATGCGCTCGCGAATCTTCAAGATTTCCTTCGCTTGAATTTCGATATCCGCCGCCTGTCCCTGAAAACCGCCCCAGGGCTGATGAATCATAATGCGCGCATGCGGCAGCGCAAAGCGTTTGCCTTTCGCGCCGGCTGCCAACAAAACCGCGCCCATGCTGGCTGCCAGGCCCATGCAAATGGTGTTCACCGCCGGTTTGATGTATTGCATCGTGTCATAAATCGCCAACCCGGCTGACACGCTGCCGCCCGGGCTGTTGAGATAGATGAAGATATCTTTATCCGGATCTTCCGCTTCCAAAAAGAGTAATTGCGCAATCGTCAAACTCGCAACCGCATCATCTACCGCGGTGCCGAGAAAAACGATACGTTCTTTGAGCAGGCGTGAAAAAATATCAAAGGCGCGTTCGCCGCGGCCGGTTTGTTCGACAACAATTGGTACGAGTCCCATTGCTTGTCCTTTCGTGAAATGATGGTTGGCCGATAAAATGGCCAAATCCTTGGGTGATGCTGTTATGCGGTTATGATTTTCGACTTATTCCGATCTTTGTATGGCACCTTGCGCGGCTCGATGCGCATTTTGGTTTCCAGGAATGCCAGAACTTTTTCATTCTCCAGCCGGTCGCGCAAATCTTCGCGTTTCTTTTCATCGTTCATGGTCTGATTGAGGAGGCGTTGCGGCTCTTCGTTGCGCGCAGACGCGAGGGCGGTGAGATAATTGCGCATCTCCTCTTCACTAACGATCAGGTGTTCGATTTCCGCGATATGTTCGCGGATATACCGCCATTTCAAGAAGCGAATCGTGCGCTTGTGCGCCTCTTCGCGCAAATCCTCGTCCTTGATGCCTTTCACGTCCTTAAAGGTTGATTTGAGATTCTCAAAATAGGCGTTAGTGTAAGCCTCCAGCATGCTCTCCGGCAGCTCGAGCGGGTTGTTCTTGAGAATTTCTTCGACCAGGGCATCATGCAAATCATCGCGGCTGCGTTGCTCGGCTTGCGCGCGGATGTCGTTCGCGATCGCCTGCCGCAATTCGTCCAGCGTTTCGAAATTTCCGACGGTGCGCGCCAATTCATCGTCCAGTTCGGGAAGTTTGACTTCCGAAACTTCCTTGACGTCGACGCGATAGAAATGCTCATGCGGTTTGCCTTCGGCATCTTCGCTTACGCTTTTGACGCGGCGCGATTCTTCGGGTTTGACGCCAACAAGCTGCGGCGTGAAATCATCCGTGGACTCGCCTGCCGGCGCCACGCGGAAACGCTGGTCTTTGTGATGGCGGCCGATTAACGGCACGCCGAGAGCGTCAACCACCTGCACGTCCGCCGTCACGATATGCCCGGGTTGCGCGCCGGTTTCAACGCTTTCCAACCAACTGTTCTGTTCGCGTAAGCGTTCCAAGGCCTCGGAAATATCGTCATCGGTAATGTCATAAACGACTTTGTCGAGCAGGAAGCCGCTGTAATTTTTTAGCTCGACTTCCGGCTGAACTTCAACGGTGGCGCGCAGTTTGAGGCCGGCCTGCTCATCAAATTTGATTTCGTCGACTTGTGCGGGGCCGACGGTATTGAGCCGATGCTGCTTGCTGACCTCCGTCAGCAGATCGGGAATGATATCCTCGATGGCCTTGCGCTTCGCCTCGTCGCCAAACAAGCGTTGCACCATGCCCATCGGCACTTTGCCGCGGCGGAAGCCGTCGAGGCGGGCCTGTTTTTGAAAGGTACGCAGATTTTTTTGTACGTGTGGATCGAATTCACTCGAGGTGAGATTGATTTCAATGTGGCGCTTCCACTTCTCGCCGGTCGATATTTGTACGTCCAAAGCCAACTCCTCACATCAATGTGTCCGCAGTTAAAAATACCCCGCAATCACCTTGATTTTGGGGTTTGAAAGTGCCAGAGAAGGGAGTCGAACCCATACGCCTTTCGGCACCAGATCCTAAATCTGGCGTGTCTGCCATTTTCACCACTCTGGCATTTTTCTAACGCGGCAAAAATATAGCTAATCAGCAAGCGAAATGCAAAACAAAAATCCCCTCGACAGCGAGGACGACCCGCCGGCGAGGGGATTATCTATATTTTCTTCTTCTGACGCAGAGCATTTTATCTGCTCACAGCCCGCCCGCTACTGGCGCGGCATGGTCTGAAGAAGCGCTTCATAAGGAGGGAGGAGTTTACTTTTCCAAGAGCGCAAACTTGGCGAGATAGTGAAAATCGCCGTAACGCAGGGTGATCGGCGCTTGCGGATCGAACCAGGCCGGCAGCAAAATGACGCCTTGATGAATTTCGCCGTCGGCAATCTTGCCGCCGAATGCACCATTTTCTTCCAACGCCATCACGTCCGCACTGTTCTTGCCCGTTTCCGGTTTCCAGATGCGGCCTTTCTGCTCAAAGCGCAACTGCGCGGGGTCAAAGCTCACGATGCGATTCGGCAAGGTCGAGATGGAAAACACCAGCGGCGTCACGCGTTGCCCGACAATCGCGCGCACGGATAGCGCCAATTCGGCCTTGTAGGCAACCAGCATTGAGAGTTGAATGCGGTTGCTGTCGTTATCCCGCACAAAAAAAGAGGTAATCTTATCGGCATTAAGTTTGGCGGCGGAAGTACGCTCCGTGCGCAGCTCTTTTTCTTTCTTGGTCTCGGCGTTCGCTTTGCCGGAGGTTTTGCTTTCGGCTTTCTTGACTTCGTTCACGGCAATCGCAGCGGCGGAAGGCTCATCTTGTTGCTGTTGGCCGTAAGCCGGCGAAAAGACATACAGGTGAACGAGTGCGGCGCCAATGAGCGCGAGACGAACTAGCTTGATGTTGCTCATAGTGACCTCCATGAAAATGACGGTTGAAACGGCCCTGTTCACGTCAAGGGGATTTACATCCCTTCGCTTGAGCAACCGACATGCCAATCACAAAAGGCAAAATGCGGTGGAAATTTGTCAATAGTAATCATGCAATTAAAG
>QEVD01000529.1 GCA_003576975.1 Candidatus Zhuqueibacterota bacterium | reverse complement strand
CGCGGGGAGAAATCGCCAGAGATGCAATTGACCTGGCTATTGAACGATTTGTTGAAAAGATGGGCGAACGGTTTCACCGCATGCTCGAAACGAGCAAGGCCAGCGGGCGTACCGATCCAACGTGTGCCGGCTTCATCCCAGTAGATACCGCCGATACTCTTCTCACTGAGAATTGAAGCATTATTCGATTCCGGCACATCGATGCCCCCGAAAAAGGTGCCAACCCAAAGCGTGCCCGTGCGATCTTGGCAAAGCGACCAGATAAGATTATTGCTGAGAGTGTGAATATTGTTTGGATCACGCACAAATCGAGCGAACTCCTCGCGTGTGCGGTCAAATCGATTCAACCCCCGAAATGTTCCGATCCACAGCGCACCAGTTTGATCTTCAGAAATAGCGAGGACGCTGTCCTGGCTCAGGCTGCGGGGATTATTTCGATCAAAACGAAAGCGCGTAAAAACTTGCTGGTCACGATCAAAGCGATTCAGTCCGCCGCCGCGTGTTCCAAACCAAAGTGTGCGCGCGCGATCCTCATAAATGACGCGTACGTCGCTGTGACTGAGACTGTTGGGATTGTCCGGATCATGCAAAAAGTGAGTGAATTGCCCTTTTTCGCGCTCAAATTTATTCAGCCCACGCTGCGTGCCAATCCAAAGCGTGCCGGTGTGATCTTCGAATATATCCCAAACGCTATTATGGCTGAGGCTACGTACATCGCTGGAATCGTGCACGAAACGAACAAACTGCTGAGTTGCGCGATCAAACTTGTTGAGTCCCGCGCCCGCCTCGGAGAGCAAATCCGCCGTGCCGATCCAGAGCGCGCCAGTGTGATCTTCATGAATCGCGCCAACGGAATTGAAACTCAAGCTGTGCGGGTTGTTCGGGTCGTGGACAAAGCGCGTGAATTGTTCGCGTTCGCGCTCGAAGCGATTCAGCCCGCCCCCGACTGTGCCAACCCACAACGTGCCGCTGCGATCTTCGCAGAGCGCATACACAAAATTGGTCGACAGCGAGAGCGAATCAAAGGCATCGTGGCGATAGGCGGTAAAGCCGTAGCCGTCGTACTTGATCAAGCCGTCCGCCGTGCCGAGCCACAAGAAGCCTTGATGATCTTGCAACATGCAGTAAACGGTGCGGCCTTCTTCGAGCGCGATGCGTTCGAATTTGACTGAGGGTTCTTGCGCAAAGAGACGGGCAGGCAGAGGCAACGTTAATGCGAGAACAACGCCGATGATTTCTAACCACATGGTTCCGCGACTTGTTTGAAGCGATGAATTGATTGCTTTCATATTGATTCGCCCCATGGAAAATAATGTTTTTGTGAGCGGTTGGAATGACTTAACTTACGAACAAATTAAAGAAAATCAAGTTGAAATGAGCATGCGCGATTTTGACACCCAAGAAGTGATATGGAAAATACATCAAACACCGAAGTCACCCTCCGTTTGGATCGGTGAGGTGTTGACGGCGATTGATGCTGTTACACAAAACACCGGGCTGTCTTCGCGGCGCGCGACGATCGAAAAAATTCTGCAGCGATGGTACGAGGTGGTTTGGCTGCAGCGAAGATGGGATCGCGAGACCGAAGACTACTATAAATCCCTCACGCCAGAGGAGATCGCTGAAGACCGCGACTGGACTCACGCCGTCTCTCAGCAGGCGCAGCGATGGGATGACTGATGCAATTCCCCAAACGCGGCGAAATTCATTGGGCTAAAATTCCCGGACAGCCGGGAGACACCAAAGAACGGCCGGTGCTAGTCGTTTCAACCGATTCGCGTAATCAATTCGCCAATGACATTCTTGTCGTACCGCTCTCCACTACCTTGCGACCATCTCCCACCCATGTCTACTTGCCAGCAGGCTCGGGAGGCATATCCCTTCCATCCGTGGCTAAATGCGAGTTAATTGCCGCGCTCGATAAAATTTTCTTGCTCGCGGACCACTGGACGGACAAATTACACCCGCACAAATGCGCGAAATTGAAAAGGCGATCATGCGAGCGATTGGCATGGTTGCGCCCTAAGCCATTCACGATCCAGCGCGCCCCCCGCCTCGTGCGTGTTGCCAAACCAACATTTTCATTTGACTTTCAGAAAAGTTAGGTTATATTTTCCGCCTGTTTTCAGGCCACTGGCAAAGCCGGGTTGACGCAACCACGTTTTATAAATTCAAGCGCCGTCAAGCGAATGCCCGATTCTGCCGGCCGTTACTTACCGAAAGGTTCATCATGGCAAAACGAGTGAGAGAGGAAGCAACGCATACGAATGCCGCGACCAAAGCAGCGGCACGCGGTATGAATCTAGATGAAATTCGAGAGTTGGTGAAGATTGTTGAAGAAAGCGGTATCGTCGATTTGGAAGTCACGCAACGCGGCAGCAAGGTTCGCATATCGAAATATTCCAGCCACGCGCCTTCTCACCCTCAGGTCAGTCATTTTCTCGTGCCGGGCCAAGCGCAACACCAGCCCCTGCCCGCGCCGGCGAACACGGCTCACTCAGCTTCTGCAACGCCGGCAGCCAGCGCCGCGCCCGCAGGCTCCAAGAATCAGGTCGAAATCAAATCACCCATGGTGGGCACGTTCTATCGCGCGCCTGCGCCGGACGCCGAACCCTATGTCAATCCCGGCGACACGATCTCCAAGGGGCATGTGTTGTGCATCATCGAAGCGATGAAGCTCATGAACGAGATCGAAGCCGACTTCGCCTGCCGCGTCGTGGAAGTCCTGGTCGAAAATGCACAGCCGGTGGAATACAACCAACCTCTTTTCCGGGTCGAAAAACTTTGAAAAAAGTTCTGATCGCCAATCGCGGCGAAATTGCGTTGCGCATTATTCGCGCGTGCAAAGAGCTCGGCATCAAAACCGTGGCGGTGTATTCCGAAGCGGATGCGGAGTCATTGCACGTTCGGTTTGCGGATGAGGCGGTATGCATCGGCGCCGGGCCCAGCAAGGATAGTTACCTCAACATCCCGCGGATCATCAGCGCCGCAGAAGTGACGAATGCCGAAGCCATTCATCCGGGTTATGGTTTTCTTGCCGAAAATGCCCATTTCGCGGAAATTACGGCCTCGTGCAATCTCAAATTCATCGGCCCGACGCCGGAAATGATCACGGCCATGGGCGACAAAGCGTTTGCCAAAGACACCATGCGCAAAGCCGGCGTGCCCACCATTCCGGGCAGCAATGGCATTTTGGCGAGCGCCGACCAGGCCCTGGCCTTAAAAAACGAGTTGGCGAAAGCGTTTGATCAAGCGCAGGCTGAGGCCGGTGCGGCGTTCGGCAATCCCGCGGTTTACATGGAGAAATATTTCGAGCATCCACGGCATATTGAAATTCAGCTCATTGGTGACACGCATGGCAACATCATTGCGCTGGGCGAGCGCGAATGTTCGATTCAGCGCAAGCATCAAAAACTGATTGAAGAAGCGCCCTCGCCGGTGTTGACCGAAGAGATTCGCCGGCAGATGTGCGACGCCGCGGTGGCCGGCGCCCGAAGCGTGAACTATGAGAATGCCGGCACCATCGAATTTCTCTTTGATGACGGCAAGTTTTACTTTATGGAAATGAACACGCGCATTCAAGTCGAGCATCCGGTCACGGAATCGGTGTTCGGTTTGGATTTGGTGAAGGAGCAAATCCGCGTAGCCTGCGGCGAAAAACTGGATAATTTGAATCCCAATTTCAAAATGCGCGGGCATGCCATCGAATGCCGCATCAATGCGGAGGAT
>QEVD01000023.1 GCA_003576975.1 Candidatus Zhuqueibacterota bacterium | reverse complement strand
ACGTTTCACCATAAAGTTGTGGCTCCCCCTCACAGCCAAGAGGTCCGGGTCGAAAGGCTCGGGCCTTTTTTTATTTTCATCGCATTTGTGGGTTGAATTTTTATATTCCCTTTCGGTTCGCGAGCAAGTATCTTATCCAACTGAAAGAGGTTTTTATGCCGCTAAACCTGCAAGGCATTTTCCCACCGGTACCCACCCCCTTTGAAAACAGCCATTTTGCGCCCCACCGCTTGGTGGAAAATCTCAGCCGCCTAAATGAAACGGGATTATCCGGTTACGTTATACTCGGTTCGAACGGTGAAGCGCCGCTGTTGAGTCGCACGGAAAAATTGGAAATCGTTCGCGTCGCGCGCCGCATTATTCCATCGGAAAAACGCTTGATTGTCGGCGCCGGCATGGAATCCACCGAGACAACGGCTGTCTTCACCATGCAGGTCGCGGACTTGGGCGCGGAAGCAGCGTTGGTATTAACGCCTTTTTTCTATCGTGAGAGCATGTCGCACGAGGCCCTGCGCCGGCATTTTGAGAAAATTGCAGAGGCCTCGCCCATTCCCATTCTGATTTACAATGTGCCAAAATTTACCAATCTAAATGTTTCTGTAAGCCTGGTTGCACAGCTTGCGCAACATGAGAACATCATTGGAATGAAAGATAGTGCAGGCAATCTCAGTCAATTGCTCGAATTTCGGGAGAAGACGCCCGCGGATTTTCAAATTCTGCTCGGCTCAGATGCGATTTTTTTCGCAGCGCTCGCGCATAATTTTCGCAGCGCGATTCTCGCGCTGGCCAACGTCGCCCCTCGCGAACTGGTCGAGTTGCAGCGCCTGGTGGATAACAACCAATGGGAAGCGGCGCAAGGCCTGGCTAACAAACTCGCGCCGGTGGGCAGGTTGATCATAAGCCGTCTCGGCGTACCGGGATTGAAAGCAGCGCTGGATGAATTGGGTTATTTCGGCGGCACGCCGCGGCCGCCGCTGCTGGCTTTGGAAGAGCCGGCCCGGCTGGAGATTCGTGAAGTTCTGCGCCAGGCGGGTCTGCTGTGAGTAGGTGCTTCAAAATAGCCCTTTCATTGAGCCGCGAAATTATGTCACCACTTCGTGGTTTCATGAAGACAAAAACGCCAAATGACTATAATCATGTCATCCCTTCGGGATTTTCCGAACCGAGAATCCCGAAGGGATGAAATGATTGCAGAAAGATAGTCAAAAAGAACAGGTTAAAACCCTGTGAGGGCGACATATTTACTGCACCAACTTTTGGGAATTGCACCCATTGAAAATCGTTCCGGCCATGAGAGCGCCGGCGATTGATCCTTTTCAGAGGCACACATGTCGAAAGCTGCAAAACATAAGCTTTGTTTTATAATCATGCCTTTCCATCCGGATTTGATGCCGGTTTTCACCGATGCCATCAAGCCGGCATGCCAACAAACCGGATTTAAAGCCGTGCGTGTGGATGAATTGGAGGGCGTGTATAATATCAATCGCGAAATTATCGAACACATTTTTATCAGCGACGCGATTATTGCCGACCTGACCAACTGGCGGCCCAACGTGTTTTATGAATTGGGCGTGGCGCACGCCATCAGCAACAAGGCAATCATGATCATCAACAAGAAAGATGAAATTCCTTTTGACATCAAAATGTACAGTTGCATTTTATATGAACAAAACAAGGCCGGCTTGACCAAACTTGCGGCCAATCTGGTCAAGTCGCTCAAGAGCTTGGAGGTATGGCGCAAAGAGCCGGCAAATCCGGTGCAAGACCACAATCCGACCATCTGCATTCCCAAACGGGAGTTGGATGATATCCGCGGCAAATTGCGCGAGAAAGATGATTTGCTGCGCCGGCACGATACCGCAATCGATACCCTGCAAAAAACGCTTACCGAAAAGAATAATCTATTGCAGAGCAACAATGCGGCATTGACTAAAATGCGCAACAAACTGATGGCGAAGGAAAAATTGCTGCGCGCAGCACCCACCAATGCGGACATAAAAGCGTTGCAGAAGCAGTTAAAACAAAAAGAGCATGAAATCGCGGCATTACAAAAAGAGGCAAACAAATTACGCGCGCTGTTAAAGTAAAGACGGCGCGTCGCAGGGACCTCGCTCGCGCGAGAGCGAACTTTGCATTTGACTTTTTGAGGTTTTGTTTTATGTTGATTCCGGCAGAGGCGAACGAATATGCGCCCCGCATCCGCGCTGAGTTATTCACTCTCTTTCCCCAAAGGCATAGTATGCACACCCACATCAACAAAATGCAATGCGTCGTACCTCCGCACATGCTGAAACGAATCGCTGAAAATGGCACGCCGGCGCAGCAGGAGTGGGCGAAGCGCACGCTGGAATCCTCCGAAAAATTTCGCGGGCAGCGGCAAACCTTCACCGAGCATGCCACGCTCGCGCGCGCGGCGCAGTCCGATCGCCTGGAACGCATCGTCTACGACGCCAAAAACGGGAAATCATTACCCGGCCAGAAAGCACGCAGCGAAGGCGCGCCGCCCACCGGCGATGCCGCGGTTGATGAAGCTTACGACGGCGCGGGCGCGACCTACCAACTGTTCAAAGAAGTCTATGAACGCAACTCTATCGACGGCAACGGCCTGCGCCTGGATTCCACGGTGCATTATGACAAGGGCTATGACAACGCTTTTTGGAACGGCGAGCAAATGGTTTATGGCGACGGCGATGAAGATCTGCCGATTGCCGAGCGCCTGTTCAATCGCTTTACGATTGCGCTCGACATCATCGGCCATGAGTTGGCGCACGGCGTCACGCAGCATGAGGCGCGTTTGGTTTATTGGGATCAATCGGGCGCATTGAATGAATCGTTCTCGGATGTGTTCGGCGCGCTGGTCAAGCAGCGCCAGCTCAATCAAACCGCCGGCCAGGCGGACTGGCTCATCGGCCAGGGCTTGCTGACGGCCAACGTCAACGGCGCAGCGCTGCGTTCGATGAAAGCGCCGGGCACGGCATATGATGATCCGATTTTGGGCAAGGATCCGCAGCCGGGTCATATGAGCGCATATCAAAATGTCGATTATGACAACGGCGGTGTACATATCAATTCCGGCATTCCGAATCATGCGTTTCATGTGGTCGCGCGTGAAATCGGCGGGTATGCCTGGGAAAAAGCCGGGCGCATTTGGTATCTCACCTTGCGCGACAAACTTTCGACGCGCTCGAATTTTCAGGAGGCCGCCAATCTCACGCATCAAGTTGCGGGCGAGCTTTTTGGCGCTAATAGTTTGGAACAGCAGGCGGTGCGCAAGGGCTGGGCGGAAGTGGGCATTACCATTGCCACGGGGGGCGGAGGCGATACCGGCGGCGGCAACAAGGGCTGCCTGCTCATGCCGGTGGGTGCGCTGGCAGCGCTGCTGCGAAGATGAATGCAGATTTATGCGTAAGCCAGACAACAGGGCATGCGAAGAAACGCAACCATCAAAACGTAACGTTTCCCGCGAGAAATTTTCTGCTAGGCATTTTTGACACTACGTGTTGACTGGAAAGGAGAGCAAAATGCTAATCCAATTTGAACGGTTTGGCGGCTTCATGGGACGGCGCATGGCGACGACCATTGATACAAGCTCACTGTCGCCGGAAGAAGCGCAAGAGTGGCAAGAGTTGGTGACCGCGGCAAACTTTTTTGAGCTGCCGGATCATCTCGCCGCGCCCACCCGAGGCGCTGATCGCTTTTATTACAAACTCAGCATCGAAAACGAGCTGCAACAGCACACCGTTGAAGCCAGCGAATCTGCGCTGCCGCCGGATTTGGAGCCGCTGCTGCAACGCTTGAGCGCGCAGATGCGCCGGCCTTCCAGCATGTGATTTGATTTGTTAGATTAAATCTAATGACGCTGCTTGTGCAAGCGTTATGTCTAGCAGCGTTTGCCTCTCCGTCATTTTGTAAGCTCGCCCTGGATCGCGGTGATTTATGGCTTTGACTTACCTGCTTATCACACTCTTGAGTCGAAAATTCATCTCAGCGCGCCGTTAGCCGGCTACCATCGTATGCAACGCATTCTCTATCTCATCCAAAAAGAATTTCGCCAGGTCTTTCGCGACCGCGCCATGCTGGTCATCATGTTTTTCGCGCCAGTCGTGCAAATGCTGGTGATCGGCTCGGCCATCACGACGGACGTCAAGAACGTGACGTGCATTCTCTATGATGCCGACAACAGCACCGCCAGCCGCGAATTGTGCCGGCGTTTTGCCCATAACCCCTATTTCAATGTGATTGGATATGCTGAAAGTCCCGGCGGCATTCGCCATGCGCTGGATAATTGGCAGGCGCAACTCGGCATTTTTATCGAAACAGACTTTGGGCGCAATCTTGAGCGCGGCCTGCGGCCGAACGTGCAAATCATCGCTGACGGGCTGGACGCGAACACCGCCGGCATCGCCCTTGGTTATGCGCAGGGCATTCTCACTTCCTATGCGCAAGAATTCTCACAGCCGCAACCAGGGCGTCTGCCTGTGCTCAGTGAAACGCGCATGTGGTACAATCTCAATCTCGAAAGCAAGCATTACATGATTCCCGGCCTGATCGGGCTACTGATCACGCTTGTGACAATGTTCCTAACCTCGATGGGACTCGTGCGTGAAAAAGAAATCGGTACGCTCGAACAGTTGATGGTGACGCCCATTCGCTCCGTCGAGTTGATCATCGGCAAAGTCCTGCCGTTTCTCCTCATCGGCCTGGTGGAAATCAACGTGATGCTGGCGGTCGCATTTATTTTTTTCAAACTACAGCTTGCCGGCAACTATTTTTTGCTGCTCGGCGTCTCGCTGCTGTATTTCATGACCAGTCTCGGGTTGGGTATTTTCATTTCGACGCTTGCCGACACCCAGCAGCAAGCCATGTTCATTTCATGGTTTTTCATGATTTTTCTTTTGTTGATGTCCGGCTTTCTCACGCCCATTGCCAATATGCCGGAAAACTGGCAGCAGGCAACGTATTTAAATCCCATGCGGTATTATATCAATTTGTTGCGCGAGATCTTTCTGAAGGCCACGCCGCTCAAATTTTTGTGGAATGAAATCATTCCGCTCGCGCTGTTCGGATTGTTGATCATCACGGCGAGCGCGTTGAAATTCAAAAAGCGGGTGAGTTGAGGGCGCGGCCTTGATCGTGATTCGGCAACGGCCGGCATAAATTGACTCGTTAGTTGGAGAATTACTGCAATGGAAGCATTCATCAATGGCATCAATCTTCATTATGAAGATCACGGCCACGGTTTGCCCGTAATTCTGCTGCACGGTTTTCCGCTGACTCATGAAATCTGGCAGCCGCAGATCGAGGCTCTGCAAAACGAATGTCGCGTCATCACGCCGGATTTGCGCGGTCACGGCAAAAGCGAGGCGCCGGGCGAAGTTTATACGATGGCCGGGCTGGCAGACGATATCGCCGGGCTGATCAAGCATCTCAACTGCGGGCCGGCCATCATCGCCGGACATTCGATGGGCGGCTACGTTGCCTTTGCGTTCTATCGCCGGTATGCGGATTTGGTCAAGGGCCAGGTGTTGGTCAGCACACGCGCCGCGGCAGACACGCCCGAGGGCAAAGCAAATCGTGAGGCGATGGCGCAGCGCGCGGAGCATGAACGCAGCAGCGCGGTTGCAGTGGAAAAGATGCTGCCCAACATGATGTCTCCCGCCTCCCTGGCCGCGGATCCTTCACTCCAAACCAAAGTTGACGCGATGATGGCAGCCACTTCGTTTCATGGCATCGCCGGCGCGCAACGGGGCATGGCGAGCCGCAGCGATAGCAGTGATTTGCTGCAAACCATTTCGGTTCCCACCTTGATCATTGCCGGAACTGCCGACGCGTTGATTCCACCGGTCGAATCGCAAAACATGGCGCAAGCAATTCACGGCGCGGAGTTGCAACTGCTCGACGGCGCCGGCCATCTTCCCAGCCTGGAAAAGCCGCATGAATTCACCGCCGCACTGCAACATTGGCTGCGCCGGCAATTTGCGCAACCTTGAGAACCAGTCGGGTATCAAGAAATTCAAAAAAACCGGAACGATTGCCATCCCACAATCCCGGTTTCCAGCCTGCAATTTTATCACCAAAAAATTGTGCCATCGTTGTCAACCTCATGGCGTATTCCCCTGTCCTAACTTGTGCAAGACAAATAGGAAATGACAGGGCACGCCCGGCAGACGTCTGAAAAGGTTCACGCATGATGGAAGACGAAGTTCATTTGATTCGGCGACTCCAGTCGGGCGAATCCTCGGCATTTCGCGAGTTGGTGGAAAACCACAAACGGCGCGTGGTGGCGCTTGCCTTTGATTTGATGGGCAATCTCCAGGACGCCGAAGATGTGTCTCAGGAAGCCTTCATGAAAGTCTATCACGGCATTCGCGATTTTCGCGGCGAGGCGCAGCTCAGCTCGTGGATGTATCGCATTGTGGTGAACATTTGCATCAATCACCGCCGCAAAAAGGCGGTTTCGGCAATGGAATTACGTGAAACATTCGAAGGCAACGAAAAGCATGCAGCGCATGCCATCGAGACGGCGGAGGCGAATCCCGAATTGACTGCCGAGGCCGGCATGATTCGCGAGCATTTGCGCGCCGCGCTCGATCATCTCTCACCGCAACAGCGCAGCATTTTCATCATGCGCCACGATCAGGACATGCCCTTGCAGCAAATCAGTGAGATTTTGAAAATCTCCGAGGGCACCGTGAAAAGCCAGCTCTTCCGCGCCTTGCGCAAACTGCAAAAGCAGCTCGCGTTTTATCGCGCCGATTTGGGAATCAGTTAACAAGGTTGAAGCGCCATGACAAATTGCCAAAAATATGAAACCCTGCTGATTGACAAGCTTTTCGGCGATATTGATACACGGCAGGAGAAACAACTCGAGGCGCATCTGGCGTCGTGTCCGGCATGCCGGGCCATGCTCGCGGAGTTTCGCGAGGTGCGCGAATCACTGGGAAAGCCGCAGCGCCCGGATATGCCCGCGCACTTTTGGGAGGGTTACTGGGAGCGTCTGATCAAACGGATGGATCATGAGCCGCCTCCCTCGCCCTCGCTGTGGGAACGTCTGCTTTCGTTTATGCCTGCAAGAGGGACGCCTATCCTGCAAATCGCCTCTGCTGCCGCGGTACTCGTGCTCGGCATCTTCATCGGGCGAACTTTTTTCCAGGACTCGCCGCAAGTGACGGCGACGGACGCCACGCCGCCGGACGCTGCTGAGGTTCAACAAGTCGCTGCGCGCAGCGAGCAACTGCTTGAGCGATCGAAGATCCTGTTGATCGGCATTGTAAATGAAGATCTCTCGGCAGCCAGCGCGCAAGATCTTAAACATCAGCAGCAGACTTCGCGCACGCTGCTCACGGAAGCGCGCGATTTGCGCGCAACATTGCAGCAGTCTCCCGATCGCCGGCTGGTGCAACTGCTCGATCAACTGGAAGTCGTGTTGTTGCAGATCGCCAATCTCGAGGCCGCGCATGATCTAGCTTCGATCGAGTTGGTGCGCAACGGCATCAATCGCGAGGGCTTGTTGCTCAAAATCAACCTTGAAGAATTGGCGCGGCAATCGCAAGCGCCGCCCGCGCCGCGGGATCACCAGAAAAAGATGTTGTAATCATCTCATCGCAAGGAAACGAGGTTTTCACATGAGACGCTTAATTTGGTCGATGGTATTGATGTTATGTGTTGCCGGTAAAATGGCCGCCGAAGTGGAACAACGCAAAGCGCCGCATCCCTGGGCCGGGGTGTTTGCGTTGTTGCAAACGCCGAAGGGCGAAGCGCAAGACGACGCTTATCAGGCGTATAAATCCGCGCAGAATTTCGTTTATGAGCAACGCTGGGCCGAAGCCATCACGCAATTGCAGGCGTTCTTGAGCAAATATGCCGGCAGCAAATATGCCGCAGATGCGAATTTTTGGATTTGCTACAGCCAGGAAAAACGCGGCGATGATGCGGAAAAAGTTTATAACGCCTACAAAACCTTCATCAAAAACTATCCACGCAGCGGCTACGTTGACGAAGCTAAGGCGAATATGATTTTGCTGGCCGCCGCGCTTGCCAAAGCCGGTAAAACAGGCTATCAAGCTGAGGTGCAGGCCATGCGCCAGGACGCGGATGAAGAGCTGCGCTTGCAGGCGCTTTACGCCCTGGGGCAACACGATGACGAAGAAACGATTAACACGCTCAAAAGCTTGCTCGCTTCCGAAAAAAGCCCGAATGTGCGGCGGAAAATCGTGTATGTTTTCGGGAATATCGATTCGCCGGAAGCCGCGAAAACATTGAGCGAAATTGCTACGAATGATCCTGACGCGGGCGTGCGCAAAAGCGCAGTGACGACCATTGGCAATAGCGATTGGGAAGGCGCAGTCGCGTTTCTCACGCGCGTAGCGAAAAGCGATCCCGAGCCGGAAATTTCCAAAGCCGCGGTTTATGCAATTGCAAATCAATCATCCCGCGAAGCCGTCAACGCTTTGAGCGACATTCTCGGCAGCGCCACCTCACTGGAAATTCGCAAAGCCGCGCTTTACTCGCTGGGCAACACCGGTGAAGAGACGGCTTTGCCGGCGCTCGAAAAAACGGCGCTGCAAGGCGGCGATCCCAAACTGCAGGAGGCGGCAGTATACGCTATCGGCAATATGGGTTCTGCCGAGGCGCTGCAATCCCTGCAAAGCATCTTTGCCAAGAGCACGACGGCAAGCGTGCGCCGCGCCACGGCTTATGCCATTGCGAATACCGGTGAACCAGCAGCCGCCACGTTTCTGGCAAATAGCGCGATGACTGAACCCGATGACAAAATCGCAGAAGCATTGGTGTATGCCATCGGCAACCTGGGCGCGGAAAACGCCGTAGAAAAGCTCCAATCGTTGGTGGACGGCGCGCGCGCCCCCGGGGCGCGCAAAGCCGCGCTGTATGCCATCGGCAATACCGGCGGCGAAAAAGCCGTGCAAGCACTGGCGAAAATCGCGATGACACAAAAAGATGAAGCGCTACAAAAAGCCGCGGTTTATGCGATCGGCAATGCCGGCGACCGGGTCGCGGTCAGCACGCTTTCCGAACTGATCAATAATCTCACTTCGCCGGAGGCGCAGATTGCCGCAATTCACGCGCTGGGCAACACGAATGATGATGAGGCTGTGCCGGCGCTCTACAAACTCGCGTCGCAATCGTCCAATCAAAAAGTTCGCAGTACGGCCGTGAATGCGCTGGGGCAAATTGATTCGCCTAAAGCCAAAGAAGCCTTGCTCAAAATTATTCGAGGAGAAAAGCCATGAAACGCCGAATGCAACAACTCGCCTGTTTATGTTTGATGTTGCTCGTTGTCGCGCCGCTGCGGTTGCGCGCGCAGGACAAACCGGAGGCCAGACCCCAAAACGTGCGCCGGGCGGATGAATTAGATTCGCTCAAGCAGGGCAAGCTTGCCCGGCAGCATGAAAAACTGGCGCGGGAGATGGAGGAGATGGGAGAACGGCTGCGCTTTGAGCTTGTCCCCGAGCTGGAAGAATTGCGAGATGCGCTTCCCGATCTGCATGAAGAACTGGCCCCCGCGCTGGCAGCATTGGAATTGCCTGACCTCGAAGCGGAACTTGCCGAACTGCGAGAGTTGCCATTTGAATTGCACATGGCTTTGCCGGAATTGGCAGGGTTTCCGGAGATGCTGCCTATTCCCGAAATTCCACCGATGCCGGAGATTCCGCCGATGCCCGTACTAGCACCGCACGCACCGCTCCTCGACTATGGCTTTCATCGTTCCGGCATTTCCTCGCGCTATAAAAAATATTTAAGCGCCGATGAGACTGTGCAAGCTGAGGCATTGCGCTCGTTGTTGCATCAGGATGAAAATTTGGCGCTTCCGGAATTGCAGAAGATGAGGTCGCATCAAAATTGGGCGATGCGCGCTGCCGTCGCTGACATGCTGGGTGAAATGGAAGCCAAAGAGGCGGTGACAATCTTGCGGGAAATTTTGAAGAACGACATCGATCAACGCGTGCGCCGTGCGGCTGTGCGGGCGTTGTCGCGGCGTTCGGAGCCGGAAGCACGCGCAGCGTTGCGGGAATTGTGGCAAAAGTAAACCCGGAGGTTCGGTCACCGCTGGCCGCGATTTTAAAATTTTCGTTTTGATGAGTACAGTTTGTTGCGACCGGTTCTAACAAACTCACACGAGACGATCATTTTGTGAAAACGTTTTGTCGGTGTTGAATCAAAACAATACGGCCGCAATTTCTCCTATAGCATCTTTCCTCATTTTTATTTAAATACATCCTCGAATAATTGACCGGCCGGTTTCATTGCGCGTCACTCGTGCGGAGCCGGCTGGTCGATTTCTGAAACCAGACTTTCATCCACGATTCCCCCCAAACGAGGATGCAAATGACATCGCCCACTTTGTATAACACTGTTTTGCTGTTCGGCCCTCCCGGCGCCGGCAAGGGCACCTGGGGAAAAATTTTGGGTATGATGCCGGGTTTCTATCATCTCTCGACCGGAGAGATGTTTCGCAAGATGGATACAGAAAGCGAGCTTGGCATCAAGGTGATGGAATTCATGCGGCGGGGCGAGCTGGTGCCGGACAATATCGTGTTCAATTTGTGGACGCAGCACATGCAGACCGCCGTTTTGATTGGGTCCTTCAAACCGCAGCGGGACATTCTGATTCTCGACGGCTTTCCGCGCACGCCGCATCAAGCTCAGACCTTGAAAAATGTCGCATCAGTGAAGGCAATATTGCTGTTGCATTGCCCGGATCTCGAAATTTTGATCAGACGCCTGCATCGTCGCGCGGTTTTGGAGAATCGCCATGATGACGCCAGCGAACCGCTGATTCGCCAGCGTCTGGTCGTCTTCGAACGCGAAATGCACAAGACCCTCGCGGCGCTTCCGCAAGAATTGATCGAAACCATCGACGTTTCGCAAGCGCCGGTACACATTCTCGCAGCGATCAGCGCCGTGCTCAAACAACGCTTGCCGGTCGCGCCCGCATAACATTATACCAGAGCCTCGAGGATCTTCAAATAATCGAATGCTACACGCTCGCGCACCTCGTCCAACCTAACCCAGACACAGCGCCCTTCGCGCGAATCGCGCAATGCGCCGCCGCCGACCCGGCCTTCATAAACGATATCGACGGTGCGCACCCACGTTCCCGGCCGTTTTCCCGAAAGCGTGCCAAGAATGCCTGTGATTTTGAGTTGCAAACCGGTTTCTTCCTTGACCTCCCGCTCCGCCGCATGCTCTGCCGTTTCATTTAAATTGATATGCCCGCCCGGCAAACCATATCCCTTGCCATCACGCCGTATGATCATCAAAAATTTGTCTTGCTCTTTCACCACCACCGCCACGCTGACAAACGGCGGAAGCTGGCCTGCCGTCAAGACGTAAAGCAGGCGTTGCAACAGAGCCAGCAACAGTCGCATCGTTAAAAAAATGATTTTCACAAAATTTTCCTCCAGCTCACTTGCGTCCAAAACCTGGCTGTCAGTCTCAGTTGACAACGTCTAAAAGTCATGCGTAAGGAATAACGTTCACGTGCTCGTCAATTTCAAGACGATTTTGCAACACCGCCAAGTAAAGTTTCGGAGTTGTTCCGTACTCTGCCCCAGCGCGCGTATAGTTTATAATATCTGAGAGAGTTTTGCGGAGCGCCAACGCCAGAAAAGATAAAGCCAGCCGCAGTCTACAATTCCGCATGAAATCTGGCGCCTGCGCTTTTGGACAGGGATGAATTTGCCGCGAGGGTGCAACCCGCGGCAAGCCAATTATTGATACGGCGTGACAAGGGAACCGTCACGGGTATAAAAGTCAATCAAACAAAGATGAATGGAGAAAACCTCCGTGGATAAGAAAAGAATCCGTTTGGTGCTCTTTTCCACATGGGGGAGCGACTACAAGCAAGCCGAGTTTAGCGTCTCGACTTTTGCCGGCATTCTAGCCGGCGGGTTGATCGTGCTTTTTTTGCTCGGCGGCGGCTTGTTATTCAGCTCGAAACTCATCTTTGAAAATTTCTATTACAAAATTCAAGAACGCCGGCAGGCGAAGCTGATGGAACGCTTCGCCGAGTGGAAAAATCGAGTGGAAGATTTGGCGCATCGTTTTGATAAAACCCTGGGCTCGACGCGTTCGCTTGCCCTGACGATGCGCGAACCGGGCGAGCAAAAAAACGCAGCCGAGCAGCTCGACGGCCGCGGCGGCGCGTTCATCGACGAAGACGACAATATCCTGCCGACGCTGACCGGCGGCCGCGGCACGCCTGACGCCAATCTTTACCGCGACGAACCGGAGGTGAAAGAAAAAGCCGCTCCGCACGAACACAACCCCACGGATCTCATTTCCGAGCTGGAATCGCGCTTGAGCGACACCCGTGAAGCGCATCAAATCATTTTTGAAAAATTTGAAGAACGCCGCAAACAGCTTGAGCATATCCCCTCCATCAAACCGATTTTCAATGGCCGCATTACGGACTTTTTTGGCAAGCGCGTCGATCCCTTCGTGCGCAAAATCCGGCATCACCGCGGCCTCGACGTAGCGGCGCCGTACAATTCACCGGTCTACGCGCCCGCAGCCGGCACCGTCGAATTCGTGAAGACCCGCTACGTGCCCAAGCGAGGTTACGGTCGCGTCGTGATTTTGAATCACGGTTATGGCATTAAAACGTTGTACGGCCATCTTGCTCAAGTCAATGTGAAGCTCGGCCAGAGAATTGAGCGCTGGGACGTCATTGGCCTGGTGGGCGCCACCGGCCGCGCCACCGGCCCCCATTTGCATTACGAAGTTTGGGTTGATGGTAAAGCCCGTGATCCGGGAGAATTCATTATCAATGAGTAAACACGCCAGCGCCACGAATCTGCACCGCATGCGTTAACGATAATCTCTGTGCCCGTAAAGGCGATGAACGAAAGGTCATCGCCTTTCTTTTTTGCCGAGAAAAAACTTGAGTCTCGGCCTAAAATTCGCTAGGTTGCGGGGCAAATCCAGCCCTATAAATTTCTGCAACCAGTCGATTATGTTCTCGCCCAGCGCGCTTAAACAACTCCTGCAAACGGCAAAAGCCCGTGTTGCGCCTTTGCCTGGCCTGAAACATTCTGCCGTGCTCATGATTTTGTTTGAAGCCGGAACGCCGGCGCAAACCCATGCCGTCTTCATTATGAAAACGGCTGACGGTTCGCGCCATGGCGGGCAAATCGCCTTCCCGGGCGGCCGCGTCGAGCCGGAAGACTCCTCGACGCTGGCGACCGCGCTGCGCGAAACACGCGAAGAAATTGGCATCGCGCCGGAACAACTCGAGGTGATGGGAAGTCTCGGGCACTTCAGCACCTTGATGACGGGTTATGATGTCGCTGTTTTCGTTGCGCGCCCGCGCACCGCCTGGCATTATTTGCCGCAAGATCGAGAAGTCGCGGCGATTTTAGAAATTCCCCTGCCGTTGCTCATCGAGCAATTCGACGCCTCCCTCACTTTTCGGTCGCGTGAAGATTTTTTGAATCTACACTATCACATTGCCGCCGGGCCGTTTATCAAATATCAAAACGAAAACTGGCCGGCGCAGCGTCACACCATTTGCATTTGGGGTTTTACCGCACGCGTGCTGCATCATTTCCTGAGCCTGGCTCTTCAAAACGCCCCAAACGTTATGAATGTCTGATGCCAGACTTGCCTCCGCCGCTCTCCACTTTTTGCGCTCCCGCCGTTAGATACTTGGTTACAATTCTGTGACTGAATACGCAATGCCTTTCGCAGAAGCAATGTAATTACGCAGTATCATGCTGAAACAAGAAGCTCGACAAACGGCATGACTAACTCCAGCTTTTCGAAGCGCAGGTGCTTGGCATCTTTTTTGTCCTCGGTTCATCAGGCAATGGCGCGGAACTTTCGTAAGATTGCGTTGAAAGCTTCTTAAAGATTTCGCGCAACGTTTGCAAGGCGTAACGCACAATTGCCTGCGGGAGCGCTTGTATAAATTCCATCACCACGAGCTGCTCTTTTTTGATCGATTCTTCCGTCATCACCGAGGCCGACAACATGTATCCGACGGTATTACCCGCTGATTCCAACGATTCTCCTGCTTCACTGACCTTCACTGAACCACTTGAATTTGACCGACAAAATGATTTTTTGCCCGATGATTGGTGTCCCGTTGCTGCCATGTTGGAAGCGATGCCGGGGGCATTGTGCTGCCTCGACGAGAATTTCATCGTGCGGCACTGGAATCAAGCCATGTCGCGCCTTCTGGGTGTTTCTGCCGCCGAAGCGTTGTGGCGGCCTTTTTTTTCTCTGACGCCCAAAAGCTTTGAACAGGGTTTGAGGAAAGAAATCCAGCAGCTTTTTTTGCAGGCGCATGCCATTGCTTCGCCCCTGCCGCAAGCGGTGCAAGGAGAGTTTCGACAGCCGCATCGGGAAGGGAACGGCTTTATGTTTCGTTATCAATTGAATCTCCTGCCCACCGCCGCAATCGCGCCGCTGGTTATGGTGTCATTGAGCGAGGCCGCGCCCAAAAAAACGCCGCAGCAACATCAACTGCATGAGCAGCTTCTCTTGCTGGGCAAATTGAACACCAGCGTCGCGCACGAGCTGGCCGGCGCATTGGATGTAATCTGCCATAAACTGGACGAGATTCTCGGCATCGCGACGCCCTTGGGCAATCAACAGCTCGAAGCCGGCTTGCATGATATCATTACACAAATTTATCGCATTAGCTATCTCACCAACAACATGGTGAGCCTGGCGCAGCATGGCTCTTCTCATCTCGCGCCGCTGGATATAAACGAGATGATTCTCGAAGCCCTGGCATTGCTGCAACAAACTATGCGTCACGAAGTGTTGTGCACGATGGTTTTGGGGCCGAATCTGCCGCCGGTGCCGGGCGATCCCATCCTCTTGCAAATCGTTTTTCAAAATCTCTTAAAATATGCCATTGCCGCGGCGGGCGAAGATGCTGTGCCCAAAGTACAAACGCAGCAACAGAGTGAAGGGGCGGGGGTGATTATTCGCCTCGAGGATCGCGGGCCTGCGCTGCATGCTCACATGCTCGAACATTTTTTTGACCCGATTCACAATGCTGAAAAATTCGGCTTAGGGGTGGGCTTGGGATTATTTATCAGCAAGAAAATCATCGAAGCGCATCACGGCAAGATTTTGGTAAACAGCCGCAACTCGCACGGCACGGAGATCGTGATCGAACTGCCCCAAAACATTGTGTGAGCGTGTTTTGCTTTTCCGCAAGAATTGCCAATATCTCGCTTGCGTCTCAAAAATTTTGAAAATCAAGATCAACAACCCGCGCTGCTCTGCCGGGTCTGCCCTGCATTTACAGGGCATGCTTATGAGAGAACCAATGGGGATGTTGCCGGATTAAAGAATCAAATCTACTTCAGCGCCAGCCAATTTAAATTTAGACCTGATTCTCTGCCCGCCGCGATTGTTGCGCCTCCCAGAGCTTCATATACAAGGCGAGTTTTACCATGGCCGTCACCAACGCCAGTATCAAACCGTGCATGCCATCGCGCCATCCCTGATGCGCGATAAACTTGTTCCAAAAAGCCGCAAAGGGTCGAACAAAAAAATCCCACCAATACACGCGTTTGCCGCTGCGATCTAATGCTTCCAGCGAACTGTAGCGGTTCATGCGTGCCAGGCTTTCTTCCAGTGTGCGATGCGTAAAATGCAGCAGATCGTGTTTGAGATGGCTGAGTGCGCCGTCAACAACAAAGCCCTCGTGCACGTGACTGTTGATGATTGTGGTTTTGTCTCTGCGAAACAAGCGCAATTGATAACCCGGGTACCAGCCGCTGTGCCGGATGAATTTTCCCAAAAACGTGCTCACGCGCGGCGCATAGTAGCCCGCCTGCGGCGGCGTGTTTTTGATGAGTGTTTGAATCTCCTGTGCCAACTCCGGCGTCACGCGTTCGTCAGTATCGAGACTCAACACCCATTCGCCGGTTGCTTGCGCCAGGGCAAACTGTTTTTGTGCAGCAAATCCCGGCCACGGCCGGACGAAAATTTTGACCGACAAGGCCGGCGAAGAAGCGGAGAATTCCTGGCATACTTTCACCGTATCATCCGAGCTTTCCGCATCGACGATGACAATCTCATCTGCAAATGCAGCACTCGCGAGACAATCGCGCAGGAGATGTGCCTCGTTTTGTGTGATGATGATAACGGAAAGCAAGGGGCGAGCTTCTGGCATGTTGGTAGCGAAGATTCATATTCGCGCTGAAACAGAGCTGCAAATACACAAAAACGTTTTCGTCACAAGGCAAGCTTTCTAGTCATCTGCACCGCAGCAGAACCCGCGTTCTGCAAACAGAGCTTCGCGGCTTGCAGCACTTCCTCAACCTCCAATTGTTGCATGCAATCGTGCGTCTTGATTTTGCACGTCACGCCGTTACAGCCAAGACAATGCAATCCTGCTTTGAAAACGACTTGGTGGCCTTCGCCCCAAGGGCCTTGCAACTCCGGGCGCGTTGGGCCATAGACGCCCACGACTCGTGTTTTCACAGCGGCGGCCAAATGCATGGGACCGGAATCGTTTGAAACCAGGAGATGCAAACGCGCAAGCAATGCGCCGGCTTGCGCCAGATCCGTCGGCGGCGCAAGCCGCGCCGGTGCTTGCATCTGCCGCGCAATCTCATTCGCATCGCGCTGCTCCTCCCGGCTGCCCCACAATAAAATAATCGTCGCGCCGCAGTCACGCGCCAGGCGATCGCCCAGTTGCGCAAATGACGCGAGCGGCCAGCGTTTTGTATACCATCCGCCGGAGGCGTTCAATCCAATAACAGGTTTCGCCTCGTCAAGCTTTTGTTCCCGCCACCACTTTGCGACCTCTGTCTGCGCTTCTCCGGTATTTTCAACACGCAATTTTTTGGTGCGGATGGGAATATCCAAAGCCCGCAGCGCGTCAAGATTGAATTCGACTTCGTGAACGCGATCGCCGCGCGGAACAACGAGATGATTATAGGCGAGCCGACGCACGCGGAATTTGTATCCCACCCGCACCGGCGCATGAGAAAAATAGGTCAACAATGCGCTGCGGGGATTGCCAAAAAGATCGAACACCACATCATATTTCTTATCGCGCAATTTCTGCATAAACGCAAAACTTGCACGCAGGCGGGCAAAAAGCGGCAATTGCGCCCAGGCGCGGCGATCTAAAACGATCACGTCGTGCAGGGCGGGATGGTGTTGCACAATCGGCGCGCTGGCCGGCTCGGTGAGAAAATCGATGGCGGCGCGCGGAAATGCCGCAGCAAGATTGTCCAGCACCGGCGTCGCCAAAATCACATCGCCGATGGCGCGCAGCTTGATCACCAGAATTTTTTGGAACTTTTCAGGCATTAGATTGAAGTGAGCTGGATTGAATTGCACGCTTTAAGATAATCAACCGCCGGAGAAATTTCAAGCGCGGTTATAACATTGCCGAAGTGGCGTCACTCTGCCGGGACGGCAACGGCCGGAATACGCCGCGCAGTTTTCATGTCTTGTGCGGCAGTGTTTGCCTCGTGTTTGAGAATTTCGCGATCACATCAATATTTTCAATGTAAACGCGCAGCTTCTGCAACTTCATCATTGACTATCTTCAGGAACTTCCCTACTTTTCTCACGCAAATTAAATCCTGCTGGCATGTACTCTGCATCGTTGCGAGTGCAGCGGGGTGCTTATTTTGAATCAAATGGCCGATCGGTATCGAGCAAAATTGCGGGGCATCCCTCGGCGACACGATTTCTTAAGGACGATCATGAGCGAGGCGCGCAGTAAAATTCTCTGGGTTGATGATGAAATCGAATTGTTGCGGCCGCATGTTCTATTTTTGGAGAGCAAGGGTTATGCGGTTCATCCTGTTACCAACGCCGATGATGCGGTGCAATTGATTCGCGACAGCTCATTCGATTTGGTTCTGTTGGATGAAATGATGCCCGGTAAAGACGGCCTGTCGGCGCTGGCGGAGATCAAGGAAATCAATCCAGCGCTGCCGGTGGTAATGGTGACGAAGAATGAAGAAGAACGGTTGATGGAAGAGGCCATTGGCAGCCGTATCGCGGATTATCTCACCAAACCCGTGAATCCCAGTCAGATTTTATCCACCTGCAAAAAAATTCTCGACAGCCGCAAAATCACGGGCGCGCGCGTTTCACGCGAATACATTGCCGAGTTCAATGCCATTTCACGCCGCTTGCTGGAACCGTTGACCTGGAAAGACTGGATCGAGATCTATCTATTGCTTTCGGAGTGGGAAGTCGAGCTGGATCGTCATGCCGATCTTGGCCTGCGCCAGACGCTGGCGGATCAAAAGCGGGAGTGCAACGCCGAGTTTGCCAAATTCATTGAGAAGAATTATCCGGGCTGGGCCGCGGGGCAAGAACGGCCGCCGCTTTCAATTGACGTCGTCAAGGACTATGTCATTCCGCCGCTGCAAGAAGGCAAACGCGTCGCATTTCTCGTGATGGACAATCTTCGTCTCGATCAATGGCTCACCATCGAGCCGCTCATTCGCGAACTGTTTACGGTGAACCGCGAGCATTATTTTGCGATTCTGCCGACCGCCACGCCCTATGCGCGCAACGCCATTTTTGCCGGCCTGTTTCCGCGCGACATCCAGCGCGAGCATCCGGATTTATGGGCATTCGACAAGGACGATGACAGCAGCCTCAATCGCCACGAACATGCCTTTCTCGAAGCCCAGCTCCAACGCCTGAAAGTGCATTTAAGGCCGCCGGTGAAATACATTAAAGTCCTCGATCAAAACGAAGCCAAAGCCGTGGAAAAGCAAATCGGCTCATATGCCGAATTGCCCTTGCTCGCGCTCGTGATCAACTTCGTTGACATTCTCGCTCACAGCCGCAGCGATTCTGAAGTGTTGCGCGAGATTACGCCGGACGAAGCGGCGTATCGCTCGCTCACCAAATCGTGGTTTGAACATTCGCCGCTGTATCGCATCTTGCGCGAGCTGTCGCAACGCGGCAATACCGTGATCGTGACTTCGGATCACGGCAGCATCCGCGGCATGCGCGGCGCGAAAGTCATCGGTGATCGCGAAACCTCCACCAATTTGCGTTACAAATTCGGCCGCAGCCTGAAGGCCGACCCCAAGCAGGCCATCATCGTGCAAAAGCCGGAGACGTATCAACTGCCAAGTTTGAATGTCACCACAAATTTTCTTTTTGCGAAAGAAGATTATTATTTTGTTTATCCGACAAACTATCATCATTATCTCAATTATTATCGTGACAGCCTGCAGCATGGCGGCGTGTCGCTGGAAGAAATGATTTTGCCGATCGTGAGGCTGGAACCGATCGGCGGGCGGACATAATCAAGTTTTGGAAATTTAGTCTATAGAAAGTGATAGCCCTTGCTTTTAGAGTAAATACTTTGGATGCAGATTCAACAGATCAAGACAGGCAGAATCAACGTTAATCTGTTTTGATCCGTGTCCCAAAATTCTGGTTCAGGTTCGCCCAGATTAAGACTTGGAAGCAAAGAAAAACGCTTACGCGAGAATATTGCGTCGCGGGGATTGATTGGACCACATCATCGCGAACGTATGCAGTGACATATAAAACTATAGCCGCGAGAAATACCATGAGATACCAAGATATCATCACTCTCGAACCAGGCAAACGAGGCGGCAAGCCCTGTATTCGTGGTATGCGAATGACGGTTTACGATGTGCTGGAATATCTAGCTTCTGGCATGACACACGAGGAAATTTTACGGGATTTCCCTTATCTCACCCAAGAAGATATTTTGGCATGCCTTAGTTATGCCGCAGATCGTGAGCGCCAATTGGTTGCCGTATTGCCATGAAATTGCTTTTTGATCAAAACTTATCTCCTCGTTTGGTTGCTAATCTCGCCGATCTGTTTCCCAGCTCCGCACACGTCGAAGTCGTTGGACTTGGCAAAGAAATTGACAGACTGGTGTGGAATATGCGAAGAAAAACGAATACGTCATCGTTTCTAAAGATGCCGATTTTAGTGAACTCGGATCACTTCTGGGTTTCCCGCCAAAGATTATTTGGCTACGAAAGGGCAATTGTTCGACCCAATTAATCGAAAACATTCTGCGACAAAATCATAGTGCGATTGAGCGTTTAGTGAGTTCACCTGATGCCGGCATTCTCATGTTATTTTGAGAAGTGACTTCATGAATGTTAGCGAAATCCCCGATTTGGAATTGCAACGCGCTTTGGCAGGCGGTCACGTGCTGCAGTTCCGTTCATCTTCTCCGGCAATAACCCGTGATCTTGCCGCACAGTTGGCGCAGCTTATTATCAGTAACAATAAAAAAGGTGAAGTCCTTACGCTCATCGGCAACCTGGGCAGCGGCAAAACCACGTTCGTGCAGGGCTTTTGTGCCGCGCTCGGTGTACATGAAAAAATCACCAGCCCAACATTTACGCTTATGCACATTTATCACGGCGACGTTTGCCCGATTTATCATTTCGATTTTTATCGTTTGAACTCAACGGCAGAAATTGCAGCGCTGGGCGTGGAAGAATATTGGGAAGGCGACGGCATATCTTTGATTGAATGGCCGGAACTCGCCGGGCCACTGCTGCCGAATCATCCGCTGGTGGTGCGCTTCAACATGCCCGATTTTGTGGGCGAACCGGAAACACGGGAAATCACTATCGCGCGCGAGGTTTTCTTTTCGAACACTTGAGGCAAAATACGTTCGCGAGCTGCACGCCTCAAAGGCTCAACCAATCAAGGCTGCCTACTGGTTTTTCAAGAAAGCAAACTCCGCTTATTTCTAATTGGAGGAAGGCTCTTCCGCAGCATTATGATCGTCTTGGGAATCGAAACCGCAACCACAATTTGCAGTGTTGGCATTGCAAATGAAGAACGCCTCCTTGCGGAAACCTGGTTCGGCATCAAAAATATTCACGATCGCGTGTTGCGCGATGGCATCGCCTATCTGACGGAACAAATCAAGACGCCGCTCAATGAAATCGAGGCGATTGCCGTTTCGGCGGGTCCCGGCTCTTTCACCGGCCTGCGCATCGGCATGGCCGTGGCCAAGGGCCTGGCCTTTGCGCAACACAAGCCCTTGATCGCGATCGGCACGCTGGTGGCGCAAGCGTACGCGGCGCAAGCGTTCACACGCGGGAAAGATGAAATGATTGTGCCTCTCATTCGCTCACGCAAAGGCGAAGTCTATTCTGCAAAATTTCGATGCGGCAATGAGTTTCCGGTTCAGGTCACACCGGAGCAGGTGAAGGAAATTGCAAGCGTACCCGCGTGGCTGCACGAGCCTGCCGTCATTTGCGGAGATGGCATTGTGATGTTGCGTGCCGAAGGGGCGTTACAATCCCTGCAACATTGTTTCGTTGTGCCGGAGGGCAGCGCGCGTTTAAGCGGCGGTGCCGTTGCGCGCCTCGGACAAATCAAATTGGCGCGCGGTGAAACAACGACGGCAGAAGCATTGACCCCGCTTTATGTGCAGGACTTTGAAACAGGCGCAACTCGCAAGATTTGATAACGGCAAAAAATATTGCCCAAAGCGCGCATGCAAGCTGAACCGCGACAGCCGGAATTCGTAATCGTTTACCCATGACTGACCCCGCAACACATTTATCGCCGGCGAGTCGCCTCAACCGCGCCGAGGTGATCATTCGTCGCATGCGGCAGGACGATCTCTCGCAAGTCGCGGCAATTGCGGCCCACAGCTACGCCGAGCCGTGGCCGCAAGAATCGTTTCGCGTCGAGCTGAACTCCGAGGTTTCACAACCGGTTGTGGCTGAGCGCGCAGGCGAGATTGTGGGCTTTATCGTAGCCTGGATTGTGACGGATGAAATCGAAATTGCAAATTTGACGGTGAAAGAAACGTTCCGGCGGCGCGGCCTGGGGCGCATGCTGCTCACGCAGGTGCTGGCATTGGCGCAGGCCAGACAGTGCGCGACCGCCTATCTTGAGGTGCGGCGTTCGAATTGGGCAGCGCGGCGTTTATACGAAAGCATGGGCTTTAATGATCATAGCCTGCGGTCGCGCTATTATGGCCGCACCGGCGAAGAGGCGATTGTGATGCAAAAAAAGCTGACAACGGCTTCATCATTCCTGAGAGAGGAGAGTAACGATGGCGTGGTTTAAACGCGAAACCAAAGGGCTGGTCTCCCAGAAGAAAAAAGACATGCCCGATCTTTGGATTAAATGCCCGGCGTGCGATGAAATCATTTACAAGCCGGATTTGGAAAAAAACTTTTTCGCTACAGCGCGCACATACATCAAGTTTCTGCTCGACGAAAACAGCTTCGAGGAAACCAACGCCAATATCGCGCCGGTCGATATCTTGAAATTCAAAGCTAACAAGAAATATGGCGACCAGCTCAAAGAAGCGGCGCGCAAAACCGGCGTGCATGATGCCGTCATCACCGGCTTCGGCGCGCTTGCCGGGCAGCGTCTGGTGCTGGCAGTGATGGACTTCAGTTTTATTGGCGGCAGCATGGGCTCCGTGGTCGGAGAAAAAATCGCGCTGGCGACGGATGAAGCCTTGTTGCGCCGGCAACCGTTGATCATCATCTGCGCCTCCGGCGGCGCGCGCATGATGGAAGGCGCGCTCTCGCTTATGCAAATGGCGAAAACTTCCGCGCGCCTCGCGCGCTTGGCCGATGCCGGCATTCCCTTCCTCTCGATACTCACGCATCCCACCACCGGCGGCGTTACGGCGAGTTTTGCCATGCTGGGCGACGCCATCATCGCCGAACCGGGCGCGCTGATCGGCTTTGCCGGGCCGCGCGTCATCAAACAAACCATCGGCCAGGATTTGCCGGAAGGCTTTCAAACCGCGGAATTTCTGCTGCAACACGGCTTCGTCGATATCATCTGTTCGCGCCTGGAAATGCGCGCCTGCCTCACCAAGTTGTTGAATGTGATGCAGAATCAAGAGGAGGCCAACAACAAAGACGGCTTTATGTTTTGGAATGAATTCAAAAACAAGCCGGCAGGCTTGCAAACGGTGTGACTCCAGTTTGGTAAAATACCTGGCAACCTGCGGCGGTCCGGCCGCCGCTCAACGAAATGGCAATAATGAAACCTCATATTCTTCTTTCAAACGATGACGGCATTTTCGCGCCCGGCCTGTATGCCATGTATCAAGCGCTGAAAGAAATCGCCGATGTTTCCGTGGTGGCGCCGGACAGCGAAAAAAGCGCGGTGGGCCACGCCATCACGCTCTCGGATCCGCTGCGTGTCACGCATTTCGAAAAATTCGACAGCTTTTTTGGCCATGCCGTCAAAGGCACGCCGGCAGATTGTGTGAAAATCGCCTACTATGCCCTGCTCGAGCGCAAGCCCGATTTAGTCGTCTCCGGCATTAATTATGGCTCGAATACGGGCATCAATATCATTTACTCCGGGACGGTTTCGGCGGCGACGGAAGGCATGCTGCTCGGCATTCCTTCGTTTGCGATCTCGCTCACCACCTACAAAGACGCGGATTTCTCCCGGCTCGCGCTTAAAATTTTAGAAAACGGCCTGCCCAAAGACACGTTGCTGAACGTCAATGTTCCCAATGTGCCGGAACGTGAGATTCGCGGCATTGCCATGACGCGCATGGGAACGTCAACCTATGATGACAAGTATGACAAACGCGTCGATCCCCATAATCGCGTTTACTACTGGCTCACCGGCTCAAAGATCGAAGCCAACGAAGGCATTGAATTCGACGACGGCGCAATTCGCCAGAATTATGTTTCGATTACGCCGATTCGCTTCGATTTGACGAATTACGAATATCTTCACCACATGCAGCAATGGCAGTTATAAATCAAAGCCCGCTCAAACCGTGTTTCGCTTGGTGAGCGAAAGTTGAGATAGTACGATGAAGAACAGCTCCTATAAACAATCGGTCGGCTTGCGCCTGCTCATCATCGGCGCATTGAGTTTGATCTTGTTGATTCCTGCGTTTCTGATCATGGCGCTTATTGACGAACGCGAGCACAGGCGTGACAGCGCCGTGCGCGAGGTGAGCGAAAAGTGGGGGCAAAGTCAAATCATTGCCGGCCCGATACTGACGATTCCCTATAAAAGGATCGTCACGAGCAGCGACAGCAAAACCGTTACAACCGTTGTCGAGCATGCGCATTTCCTGCCGGATCGGTTGCAGATTTCCGGCGAGCTAACCCCGGAAATCCGTCATCGCGGCATTTATGATGTCATTCTTTATCTGTCGGATTTGCAAATCACCGGCAATTTTCCCCCGCCAAATTTCAAGGAGCTGGGCATCGCGCCGGAAAATATTCTTTGGCATGAGGCCGTACTGGCGCTCGGCCTGAGCGATTTGAAAGGCATTCGCGAAGCCGTCGTGATCAAATGGCTTGACGCGGAGCTTGTCGCTAATCCCGGCATCGATGCAAAAGATGTTTTATACTCCGGCATTAGCGTCAAACCCGGCATCGACGCCAGTTTGCCTTCCCATACATTCGCCATAAACCTAAAACTGAATGGCAGCGGTGAATTGCAATTTCTGCCGGTGGGCAAAGAGACCAATGTCAAGGTTGCGGCAACCTGGGGCAATCCTAGCTTTATCGGCGGTTTTCTGCCGACAACGCGTGAAGTACAACGCGATCGTTTCAGCGCGGAATGGAACGTTTTGCATCTCAATCGCAATTATCCGCAACAATGGCTCGGCCCCAATCAAGAATTAATGGCCTCGGCTTTCGGCGTCAAGTTGCTGCTGCCGATCGATGAATATCAAAAAACCATGCGCACCGCCAAATATGCCATCATGTTCATTGCGTTGACGTTTCTGGCATTTTTTATGACAGAAATTCTGAACAAGAAAATCCTGCACCCGATTCAATATCTGCTCGTTGGTTTTGCACTGCTGGTATTTTACACGCTGTTGCTCTCCATTTCAGAGTATATTCCTTTCAATCAAGCTTATTTGATCGCGAGCGCGGCCATCGTGCTTTTGATCGGCGCTTACACCAAAGGCATGCTGAAGAGCAATTTGATCGCGCTGATCATCAGCGGCATTCTCGTGCTGCTGTACGGCTTTTTGTTTATCATTTTGCAATTGCAAGACTACGCCCTGCTGCTGGGCAGCATCGGCTTGTTCGTGATTTTGGCGATTGTGATGTATTTGACGCGCAACATCGATTGGTTTGAAGTGGCGAAACAGGAATAATCGAATGAGCCTACGGCCGGGATCACCGAGCATCGCCGCAAAAACTTTGACAGGATGATTTATCGGCAGAATTGTTTTGAATCGTTCTACCGGCAAATTATTCTGTCATAGACTTTCAGAATCTTATTCTAACTTTGAAAAGCTAATCGCTTACCAATCCCGGCATAACCGGGGCTGGAAGATTTTCGTATGGACATTATTCTATCGGAATCCCAAAATCTCTTCTACTGAACAACATCATCTCATGCACCCACAAGATTTCATCATCATTCTCGATTTTGGCTCACAATATACCCAGCTCATCGCCCGGCGCATTCGCGAATTCAACGTTTATTCCGAAATCAAACCCTGCTACCTTGCGTTGGAAGAAATTGCCCGGCTTAAGCCCAAGGGCCTCATTCTCTCCGGCGGGCCGAATTCGGTTTATGATGACAATGCGCCGCAATTTGCTGCGGGCATTTTTGATCTCGGCATCCCGATTCTCGGCCTGTGCTATGGCCAACAATTGATGGCGCATCATCTCGGCGGCAACGTGCAACCAGCCAGGCATCGCGAGTACGGTTTTGCGACGCTGCAAATCGTGCAACAAAACGCTTTGTTTGAAGACATGCCGTCGAGCAGCCAGGTTTGGATGAGTCACGGCGATACGATTGTGGCGCCGCCCGCCAATTTTGTGGCGCTCGGCAAAACGGAAAACTCGAATTTCGCGGCGTTCGCGCATCCCGCACAAAAACTCTACGGTTTGCAATTTCACCCCGAAGTGGCGCATACAGTGGCCGGCGCACAAATCTTGCGCAATTTCGTTTTTAAGATCTGCGGTTGCGCGTCCAATTGGAATCCAGAGAATTTCATCACCGCGACAGTGGAAGCGATACGCGAACGTGCCGGCGCGGAACAAGTGATTTGCGCGCTTTCAGGCGGCGTCGATTCGGCGGTGGCTGCCGCGCTGGTTTATCGGGCGATTGGCGAGCAACTGCACTGCGTGTTTGTCGATCACGGCTTGTTGCGGCGCAATGAAGCGGAGCAGGTCTCGGCGGTGTTCTCAAAACTCTTCGGCAAAGCATTTCGCATGGTCGATGCTTCCGATATCTTTTTGCAGCGGTTGCGCGGAATTGTCGATCCCGAGCAAAAACGCAAAATTATCGGCGAACAATTCATTCGCGTTTTTGAAGCAGAAGCGCGCAAACTATCGGACATTCGCTTCCTGGTGCAGGGCACGCTTTACCCCGATGTGATTGAAAGCGTCTCGCCCACCGGCGGGCCTTCGGTCACCATCAAAAGCCATCACAATGTCGGCGGCCTGCCGCCGGATTTGCAACTCGAATTGATCGAGCCGTTGCGCGAATTATTCAAAGACGAAGTTCGCCGTGTAGGCGCGAAGCTCGGCATCGCGCCGAGCATCATTGGCCGCCATCCGTTTCCAGGGCCAGGACTGGCGGTGAGAATTCTCGGAGAGATCACGCCCGAGCGGCTTGAAATTTTGCGGCATGCCGATGACATTTTCATCTCCGAACTAAAAAATCAGAATTGGTATGATCGCGTCTGGCAGGCGTTTGCGGTGTTGCTGCCGATTCAATCCGTAGGCGTGATGGGCGACAATCGCACCTATGAAATGACAGCGGCTTTGCGCGCTGTAACCTCCACCGATGGCATGACAGCAGACTGGGCGCGCCTGCCGCATGAGTTGTTGATGAAAGTTTCTTCGCGCATCACCAACGAAGTGCGCGGCATCAACCGCGTGGTTTATGACATCAGCGCCAAGCCGCCCAGCACAATCGAGTGGGAATGACGCAGTCAAATTCATCCGGCACAACCAAAGGCAGACAGGTTGACACATATCGCCTGCAAATAACCTGAACCAACGATTCGGCATTAGAGATCAACTTTTTTGACCTTGCATTTTATGTGACTGCTTTCTATTTTGCTGCCGTTTAAATTCAACCCAGGTGAACATCTGTGGGCATTTCATGCGAGATATTTGCACACCCGAACTCCGTCAATCCGCACCTGCTTTTCCATGCACCATTCTTATCCCCCTCGTTGACGAATAGTCAGAATGGAAGTCGGAATGAAGGACGCCCAGCCAATCGCTTTTAACCAATCACCATTTTAAGGAGTGTAAGCCATGTGTGGTATTGTCGGCTATGTCGGAGATAAACCGCTCGTTCCTCTGTTGATCGAAGGATTAAAACGCCTGGAATATCGCGGCTACGATTCCGCCGGATTTGCGATTGTGTCAGCCAATCAGCTTGTCGTCGAAAAGCAGGCGGGCAAGATTTCGAATCTTGAGCGCATACTCAACGGTCAAAAATTCAGCGGCTCAGTCGGCATCGCGCACACCCGCTGGGCGACGCACGGCGTGCCGAACAACGTCAATGCCCACCCTCACACCGACAGCAAAAATCGCATCGCACTGATTCACAACGGCATCATCGAAAACTATGCGGCCATCAAGCGCGAGCTGGTGAAAAAAGGCCATGAATTCCGCTCGGACACGGATACGGAAGTGTTGGTGCATTTGATCGAAGAGTTTCAAAAAGAGGGATTGCCCTTTGAAGAGGCCGTGCGCTCGGCGCTGGCGCAAGTGCAAGGCACTTACGGTATCGCGGTAATTTCGCATGATCATCCCCATACGATTATTGCGGCGCGGCGCGGCAGCCCGCTGGTGGTGGGCATTGGTGAAGGCGAATATTTTGTTGCCTCGGATGCCACGGCGATGGTCGAGCATACAAAGAACGTCACCTACCTTGATGACGGGGAAATGGCGATTCTCACCCGCGAGGGCGCACAGGTCAAGACCATTGACAATCAGCCCGTGACCAAGGCCATCGAACAAATCGCGTTTGACATCGAACGCATCGTCAAAGGCGGCTACGATCACTTCATGATGAAAGAAATCATGGAGCAGCCGCGCACCATTGAAGACGCGTTGCGCGGACGCCTGCTATCCGAAGAGGGCATGGCGCGCCTCGGCGGTATCCGGCATGAGATCGATTCGCTGCTCTACGCGCGCCGCATTTTGATCACCGCCTGCGGCACCTCCTGGCATGCGGCGTTGATCGGCGAATACATGATCGAAGAATTTGTGCGCATTCCCGTGGAAGTCGAGTATGCGAGCGAATTTCGTTATCGCGATCCGGTGATCGACCAGGATACCGTCGTGCTGGTGATTAGTCAGTCCGGCGAAACGGCGGACACGTTGGCAGCGCTGCGTGAGGCCAAGCGTAAAGGCGCAAAAGTGCTCGGCATTTGTAACGTCGTCGGTTCGAGTATCGCGCGCGAAACCGATGCCGGCGTGTACTTGCATGCCGGGCCTGAAATCGGCGTGGCCTCGACCAAGGCGTTTACCTCGCAAGTGACGGTGCTCTCGGTTCTCACGCTTTTGCTCGCGCGCATGCGCAACATGTCGGCGTCGAAGGGCCGGGAAACCGTGCAAGCGATGCAAGCATTGCCGCAACAAGTCGAACAAATTCTCAACCAGCGCGAACAAATCAAAGAGATTGCAAAGATCTATCATCAATCCAGCAATTTTCTCTATCTCGGGCGGGGCTATAATTTCCCGGTGGCGCTGGAAGGCGCGCTCAAGCTGAAGGAGATTTCCTACATTCATGCGGAAGGCTATCCGGCCGCCGAGATGAAGCACGGGCCGATTGCATTGATTGATCAGAACATGCCGGTGGTGTTCATTGCCACGAAAGATTCCACCTACGACAAAATCCTGAGCAACATCGAGGAAGTCCGCGCGCGCCGCGGCCGCGTCATCGCCATTGCGACCGAGGGCGATCAGGAAATCAAGCGGCACACCGATCATGTCATTTATATTCCGCCCACTCTCGAGGTGTTGACGCCGATTTTGACTATCATTCCACTGCAACTGCTCGCGTATTACATCGCGATCCTGCGCGGCTGCGACGTGGATCAACCGCGAAATCTAGCCAAGAGTGTAACCGTCGAATGAAACATTCATTTGCCTGCTCTCGCTATGCCTGGCTTTTGCTGGGCATTGCTGTTTCTACCGCGCTTTCGCAAGAAACCCGGCGTGATCCGAAGCTGGCTTTTCAGCGCGCCGTTACGGCGTATAATCAAGCCAATTTCGAGCAAGCGCTGGAGCAATTCAACCGGATCGTCGAGCGCGGCTCGCAGGACGAGCTTTACACCTCCGGTTTGTTTATGCAAGGCCAGAGCCTCTATCAATTGGGGCAATACAGCCAGGCAACCGAGGCGTTTAACCGTTTACTGGAAGCCAACGCCAAAAGCCGTTATGTGGATTATGCGCATTATGCGCTGGGGATGATTGCGTTCAAAGAAAACAACCATGCCGAGGCTGCCAGTGAGTTCATTTGGGTTTTGGATTTTGCCGAGACACCGGCGCTGCGCGACAAGGCGGCCAAACTTGCAGAAACGTTGTTCAACGATTACTTGCAGCCGAATGATTTACGCCGCAAGCTGCGCCGCAATTATCTCGGTGAAAACGGCCTGGCCCTGCTGGCAATCGTGCTTGCGAAAAACGAATATGCCCAGGGCCGGCGCTCCGAAGGCCAGAAAATCGTCGACAATTTCTTGCGCGCGCATCCCAACACGCGCTTCAGCAAGCAGCTCGAGCAACTCAAAATCTCTCCGCAACAAGAATTCAGTTCGCCGGCGCGCATTGGCGTGATTTTGCCGTTAAGCGGCATCGATGCTGAAGCCGGGCAGGCGCTGCATCGCGGTATGCGCTATGCACAAATGACACGGCGCTCCAACAGCCGTCAATTCGCGCAGGCCAGCACCAGCAGCGCTGCTCTGCCCGCCGCAAACGACGAGGTTGCTATAGAGCTGGTTGTGCGTGATTCGGAAAGCAGTGTGGTGGGCGCAATCAAATCCGCACAATTGTTGCTGGGCGATCCCAGCATCGTCGCGATTATCGGCGAGTATGAAAATTCGGCAAGCAGCGCCATTGCCGCGCTGGCGCAGGAAAAAGGCATTCCGATTCTCGTGCCGGTTTCCACGGCCAATGGTATTACCTCGTTGGGCGAGTATGTTTTTCAAATGAATGCCAATCGTGAGATGAAAGGCCGCGCGCTGGCGGAATATGCCGTGCGCTACCTCAATTGCCGCCGCTTCGCGACCTTTGCACCGCAAGATGAATATGGCCAGCAAATGACTGATGGCCTGAGCGCGGCGGTTGACAGCCTGGGTGGACAAATCGTCACACAAAAATGGTATTATGAAGGCACGGAAGATTATGGCAAGCAATTTAAAGGGATTCGCGCTGCCGCATTCGGGCTAGACCTGGCCGACACGCTCAACCTCAGTCCGGGCGCTCGTTCCATGAAGGGCATTCGCAGTGCAAGCGTTGTGGAAGAAGTGGCGACGCCGGTTACCAGCATTCATGCGCTCTTTTTGCCGTTGTATCACGAAGACATTACGTTGATTGCGCCGCAACGCGCTTATTACAACATTCAAGGCGTGCTGTTGGGCGGCGATGATTGGCAATGGATTGCCACCGAACGCATGCGCGAGTTGCGGCCTTACATTGACGGCGCCGTTTTTCCCAGCGATTACTTCGTCGATTGGCAAAGCGAGCGCGGCCGGCAATTTCGCATTGCTTATCGCAAAATGATGGGCGCGACTCCCGACCGTTTCGATGTGATGGG
>QEVD01000528.1 GCA_003576975.1 Candidatus Zhuqueibacterota bacterium | reverse complement strand
CCGAATTTGGGCCGGTGCTGTACGACGAAAGCAAGTGCATCGGCTGCCGTTACTGCATGCAAGCCTGCCCGTTTCAAGTGCCGACCTACACCTGGAACCGAACCGCGCCGCGCGTGCGCAAGTGTATTTTTTGCCATGAACGCCTGGCGCAGGGCCTGCAGACCGCCTGTGCGGAAATCTGCCCGACGGGCGCAACGATTTTCGGCGACCGCGACGAACTGATCGCCGAAGCGCAAAAACGCTTGCGGGACGAACCGGAAAAGTATGTCAATCACATTTACGGCCTGAACGAAGCGGGCGGCACTTCGGTATTTTTCCTGTCGGCCGTGCCCTTCGAAAAACTCGGTTTCCCCAGCAATTTGCCCGATCAGCCGTTGCCGATGTTGACCTGGAACGCGCTTTCGAAAATTCCGAATATCGTGGCCGTGGGCGGCACTGCGCTGTACGGTTTGTGGTGGATCATCAACCGCCGCGACGAAGTCGGCCGGCTGCATGCGAAGTTGAAGGAAATGGAAGAACGCGATAACAGCAAGCCTGCCGGCTGAGATTTCGCCGGTAACTGGCGACCGGGCAATTGCTGTTGGAGGGGAGAATAAGCAAGATATAGAGATGTGATCATGGACCGTCAGTTCAAAACATTGCGCCGCCGGTATGCTCTCACAATAGCGTTTGCAGCCATTTTTGTTTGTTTGATGAATGATCTTCGCGCACAAGACGGCAAATGGCAGTTACTCGCATTTGGCGGGCAGGAAGTGGAGCTGGTGGTCGTCGATCCGCAAGACGACAATATCATCTACGCCGGTTTGTGGCGGGAAACCGATACCACAGCGATTTATAAGAGTTATGACGGTGGCATGACATGGCAGCCGCTGCCGGTCAGAAACCGGCGCGTCACCTCGATTGCCATTGACCCCATCAACACCCGGAACCTTTACGCCGGTTTTTTCAGTGATGGCGCTCTCAAGAGTGAAGATGGCGGCAGCACGTGGTTCGAGATACCCGTGCCCCCGGGATTTGGCTTCACCTATTTTTCAATCGATCCGTTCCGCAGCAACATTGTTTACTGCAACCTCGATCCCGTAGAAGAAGTGCGCACGCTCAAGAGCACCGATCATGGCCTGTCCTGGAAAAACATATCGCCCGCGCAGACGAGCGGAGATCAAGCAACACCGGTCGCGATACATCCTCGCAACAGCGACATACTCTACACCAAAGCGAATCAACTCAACAAGAGTACGGACCAGGGGCAAACGTGGCAACTTATCGGGCAGCCATTCCAAAGCATAAACTTCATCTTACTCAACCCATTCTGTCCGGATACCGTTTATGTTTTTGGCGGAAGTAAGCTATACGTGAGTTTTGACGGAGCGCAGACATGGCACGCCCCGGTTCTTTTACCACATAAAATATGGCAGGCAAGCGTTTCGTCCAAAAACAAGAACATGATTTACGCTGCAGGATGGGTTGCTAAGGGCGGAGCCGGGGGAGTTTTGCGCACGCTTGATGGCGGTTCAAATTGGGAAAACTTCAGCTTGGGCTTGCCAACGGCTTCCGTGTGGTCAATATCCACTAGCCGCGACAGCGATATTCTGTATGCCGCGTCTGACAGCGGCCTTTTTAGGTATCATGTGAGCTCCGCGGTTATGAACAACAAACTGCAGACGCCACGACATTTTATTCTATTTCAAAATCATCCCAATCCCTTCGGACATGGTTCATCTCTTCAGGGAAAATTGAGGACAGTAATCACGTATCAGTTGACCAACGAAAATGTTCTACCAGTTAGCCTGAGAATTTTCGACATCAATGGTCAAGAAGTAAGAGTGTTATACATGGGATTGCAACGGATTGGAAACCATGTGATAGACTGGGATGGCAAAGATCGATTCGGCTACGAAGTTAGTGGAGGCGTTTATATTTATCGATTACATGTCGGACAGCAGAGCGCTAGCAAGAAGATGTTGCTCTTATAAAAAGGAAGCGTAAGATGAAACTGAGTTTTAGAGCAATTCTCATTGTCTGCACGATGCTCTTGGCAGGCGTACCCCGGATTCTACGTGCGCAGTATCCCGTGCTGACCGGAATGCATGAAGGCAAGGAAATCCGGTACTGGGTCGACAAAATCCTGGTGAAGTTTAATGAAGGCCTCTCAGAAGACAGCAGGCAAAAATTTGCGCGCGACTTTGATGCGCGAATCATTCGCCATCATTTCGGTGAATGGTACTCTCTGGATTTGCCCAAGGGCACTGATCCACTCGACCTGGTGCCAATAATGTTGGCGAGACCTGAAGCGGCTTTTGTCGAGGCCGATGGCGTTATCACTGCTGCGGATGATTTCAGCAATCAATGGGGCATGGACAACACCGGCCAAACCATCAATCCGCCCGGCGGCCCCATCACCGGAACTGCGGACGCCGATATCGATGCTTCAGAAGCGTGGCTGATTACTAAGGGTAATGCGTCGGTCAGAATTGGGATTGTCGACACGGGAATCGATTCAATTCATCCAGACTTTAGTAATGGCGGACAATTAGCAAGCAACTTCTTGATTTTGGTCGGGAGCAACCTCGATTTCGGGGATCCAAACAAACCATGGGACTTAAACGGCCACGGCACGCGCATGACCGGCAACATGGCTGCTATTCATGGCAACAACGTCGGTATTCGCGGTGTGGCGCCCAACTGTACTTTTCTGCCGATCCGTATCAATAACACTTCCACTACTTCGGCGGCAGAAGGCGTCGAGTTCGCGGCCCAAAACAGCGCTAAAGTGATCAACGCGAGCTGGGGTGATCCGAATGGGGAGTTCAGTCAAATAATCGAAGATGCGATTCTGTTCGCCGGTGAAGAAGACGCGCTGGTAGTGGCCGTCGGCGGTAACGGCACCGGGCCGATATGGTACCCGGCGAATTACTCGGACGAGTACAGCAACCTCATCACGGTCACGGCCTCGGATCACAATGATAATAAAGCCATGCCAACGACTTCAGGCTCTGATATTTCCGTGGCTGCGCCGGGACGTTATACCTACACGACTTTCCTGGGACAAACCTGGAACTGGTTCAATGCAGCTTCGAGCTCGCAGGCCACCGCCTATGCTTCCGGTGTTGCCGGCCTGGTGCGTTCGTTTTATCCCGATCTCAGTGCAGAAGAAACGCGCTGGGTGTTGCAAAACACGGCTGACAAAGTCGGCAGCAGCAGCTACTCCACTGATAAG
>QEVD01000527.1 GCA_003576975.1 Candidatus Zhuqueibacterota bacterium | reverse complement strand
AACGAAGATATTCATGCCCAATAACAAATTCAAAGAACTTTAAACTTGTCCACGATGTCGTGGCACTTATTTTGTCAACGATGTCCTGGCACTTGTCAACTAACGATCCAGGGCGTTGCCCTTCGCTGTCATATTCGTCCCCGTTGGGGACGCGATCATGGTGAAACTGTGGTTTTTTCATCCGTTTTTCTGTTGGATGAGTTGAAAACTCTTGCTGAGTCAGCATCGAAACAAAGGGGCGTAATAAGATCTCTTGTAGCATCACCAATCCCAAACGTAACGTTCGTCAGAATTCAATCCCGCCCCGTTCGGGGCTATTTGTCTCTGCAATAGAATTCGACTTAACGTTGTAGTAACAGGGTGTGCATGGTTTGCAGGATGTTTATGCAGGCAGAAAATAGAATTTTCCCCCAGGAATGCCACAGGATTTTTGTAAGTAACTTGCCAACCATCACCAAGCAATTCATGCTTTCATCAACTTGATCACTGTCACCTCCGCCGGCGCGCCGAGACGAATGGGCGGGCCCCAATAGCCGGTGCCGTTACTGACGTAGATCCAGGTGTTGCCGTGTTTGTGCAGGCCGGACACATAAGGTTGTTGCAAGGGCACGAGAAAATTCCACGGAAAGAGTTGGCCGCCATGCGTGTGGCCGGAGAGTTGGAGATCGAAGCCGGCCTCGGCTGCTGCAAAAATGCTGCGCGGCTGATGCGCAAGCAGAATCTTGACGTCAGCATTTGGCGCATTGGCAATGGCCAGTGCGGGATTAGAATCATGATGGGGAATAAACGGCCCGGCGCCGAAATCCGGCACACCCGCGATGAGAATGCGGCAGTTGCCGTGTTGCACAATGCGATGCTCATTCAACAACACCGTAAAGCCCAGGCGTTGCACTTCAGCCAGCCACGGTTCAGCGCCGGAATAGTATTCGTGATTGCCGGTGATATAGAATTTGCCATAACGCGCCGAAAGATTCGCCAGCGGCGCAACCTCGTCACGCAGATTCGGCACCAGGCCATCGGCGAGATCGCCGGTGAAGGCAATCATGTCCGGCGCAAGCTGTTGCACTTGCGCGACCACGCTTTCGACGAATTTGCGTTTGATGGTTTCGCCCACATGCAAGTCACTGAGCTGCACGATGCGAAAACCGTGCAACTCCTCCGGCAAGTGTTGCAGCGGAATCGCCACCTCCACGACTCGGGGCTTGCGCCGCGCTTGATAAACGCCATAACCCAACAGCAAACCGGCCAGGCCTAACACGACGAGATTCGTCGTTTGCAAAAACTCGGCTGCACGATTGCCGTGCAAGATGGTTGCAGCAAGACTCGGCGAGCCATTGACCAACGCAAAGGCTTTCTGCACGCCGGCAAAGATGAGCCAAATGACATCGCGAAACAGCAACAGGAAGAACAAAAAATTCAAGCCTCCCATGCTGAGGTAAGTCAACCACACGAGCACAGGCCGCCACGCCGGGCGCTCACGCCGGCGTGAGGAAGCAAATGTGAACGGCGGCAGTATCATAAAAATCAAAATGCCGGCCCACGCCAGGGTCTGCATGAAGGCGTTCAACCCGGAGGGAGAAATCAAACGCCAGCCAACATAGCCATAAGCAAAAGCATAGATGCTAAACGCGATGAGGAAAAACATTATCCCACCTTATAGAGCAAAAAGCAAAAAGAAAGAAGCAAGAAAGACAAAGAGCCAATATGTTTGACTGGGGAACGAAAACGTCATTCAAACCATCTGCGTTTCGATGAAATGCAATTCCCCTTCGCAAACAGCCTCGGGCATATCCGCCGGCAGCAGGAATGAATTGCCGCGCTTGATTTCCTGTTGAAACTTTTCGGTGCGCAACAGGCCGGCGCCCTGCAATACCGTTACAATGCGAAAACTCTGCGGCGCTGGCGGGAAAAGATGGCGCTGCGCAATGGTCCGCTCGGTCATGATGAAATATTCATTTCGGGTCAAGTAGCGAAACCGGTTTCGCTGTTCCTGTTGCCACTCACCCGGCGGAGGCGGCGTGTGCACGTTATAGTCGATGACTTCCAAAGCCTTTTCGACATGCAACGGCCGGCCTTTGCCCTGGTTATCGACGCGATTCCAATCGAAGATGCGATACGTTGTGTTGGAGTTCTGCTGCACTTCATAAATCAACATGCCGCCCAGACTCGCATGCACGGTGCCGGCTCGCAAGAAGAAGAAGTCGCCAGTCTTTGCCGGCAGGCGCTGCAACACACCTTCAGTATCCTTGCGCGCAGCCGCTGCGAACTGTTCGCGTGTAACGCCCGGCCGCAAGCCATAGATCAACTCGGCATTCTCTTCCGCATGCAAAACATACCAGCCCTCGGTTTTGCCAAAGCGTTCGTTTTCCAAACGCTGCGCCGCAGCGTCATCAGGATGCACTTGCACGCTGAGGGGCTGACTCACATCCAAAAACTTCACTAGCAGCGGAAATTGTGCGCCGTATTTTTGTACGACATTTTCGCCGAGCAACGCGTGCGGATATTCGGTTACGAGCTCCGTAAGCGTTTTGCCGGCAAATGCGCCGTTGCGAATCTTGCTCTCCCCCTCCGGCCGCGTCGAAATTTCCCAGGACTCGGCATAAATGCCGGAGACCGGCAACCTTTTTCCGAGCATCGTTTCCAATCTTCGTCCACCCCAAATATAAGGCATATAGCTCTCTTCAAAAAAAAGCGGATACTTCACAACTGCCATGATATGACTCCTGTTTTCAAACAAGCTGAAAATCGAAACTCTTGAGCAGCTTTGAGGACTTCGCCCACAGTAGAACAGCCACAGAAAGAAAATTTTTTCTGTGGGATTTTATTTCAGTGGGTGAAACACTTTCAGAATTTTATTCTGACTTTGAAAATCTAATCGTTTAGCGGTTAAATCGCAGGCGAGTATAGCAACTGGTTCGTCAAAACTCAAGCGCTATCTGCCATTTCAAGCTTACACAAAATGTAATTGGGAATTCAGTTTTGTATCATTTAGTTTCAGTGAAGGCCTGTGAGACAGATTCACCTTGTGCAGTCTGGTTGACAACCAGCGCGAATATTGGAGAATATCCAGGTTTTGCTCGCGGCATACACGCGGCACAGAAACACATATCGTACGGCACGAAGCTTGCTAAAGAAAAAGGCAAATGACTTATGATCGCTGACAGGAAGTCGGCAAAACAAGCGCGTCCGGCATGACGATGAGCCGGCTTCTGGTAACGGAGAAT
>QEVD01000022.1 GCA_003576975.1 Candidatus Zhuqueibacterota bacterium | reverse complement strand
ATTCAACAAATCCGCCAGTTTGCCAGTCGTCATCTTTATCATCATGCCGAACAGGCGGCGCGGCCGCTGTTCGAAGCGGTGAAGAAGCATGCAAAAGTGATTCGCGCGGAACTCGCCGGCAGCCTGCGCCGGCACAAAGAAACCATCAAAGATATTGACATTGTGGCGAGCTGCAAAGAAGCCGATCGCGCCGCGATTATGGATTTTTTTACCAAATTGCCCACGGTGCAGAACATCATCGCCAAGGGCGACACGAAAAGCAGCGTGTTGCTCGAAAACGGCATTGCCGCGGATTTGCGTTTGACAACAGACAAGGATTTTCCGTACCTTTTGCACCATCTCACCGGTTCAGCAGAACACAACATCGCGCTGCGCGGCCACGGCCAGAAGCTCGGCATCAAAGTGAGTGAATGGGGGTTGTTCAAAGGCGAAAAATTGATCCGCTGCAAGGATGAAACAGAAATCTTCGCGGCGCTAGGCATGAGTTACGTTCCACCGGAATTGCGCGAGGACACGGGCGAACTTGACGCGGCGCTCAAGGATAAAATTCCCCGGCTCATTGAAAATGAAGATCTCAAAGGGGTGTTGCACTGCCATTCAACCTACAGCGACGGCGCGAACTCCATCCGCGAAATGGCGGAAGAATGCCGCCGCCTCGGTTTTGAGTATTTTGGCATTTGTGACCACAGCATGTCGGTTTATTATGCCAAGGGTTTGTCGCCGGAGCGCGTGAAGCAACAACATAAAGAAATAGACAAACTCAACGCCGAGCTGAAAGGTTTTCATATTTTCAAGGGCACGGAATGCGATATTCTGCCGGACGGCAAACTCGATTACCCCGACAATGTTCTGGCGAGTTTTGATTTCGTGGTTGCCTCGATCCACAGCAGCATGAACATGACGGAAGAGCAGGCGACGAAACGCCTGATTAAAGCGATGGAGCATCCCGCGGTGAAAATCATCGGGCATCCCACCGGGCGCTTGTTGCTGGGGCGCGAGGGCTATCCCATCAATCATCGCAAAGTCATCGAGGCCGCGGCAGAGTTGGGGGTGAGCATTGAAATCAACGCCAGCCCGCACCGCTTCGACCTGGATTGGCGCTACTGCAAATATGCCGCTGAAAAAGGCGTGCAGATCAGCATCAATCCTGATGCGCATGAAGTCGCGGGCATTGCGGATATTTTCTACGGCGTCGGCATTGCGCGCAAAGGCTGGCTGCGCAAAAATGAGGTTCTGAATACAAAATCGACCAAAGAAATCGCGAAATGGTTTCGTGAAACGCGTTAGAGTGGAGTGAGAGATGAGTTCAAATGAAACTGCCGGCGGGCGTTTCTTCTGGGGAGGCATGCTGATTGTGTTCGGCATACTCATGCTATTGGATCGGCTCGACATCGTCAGCTTTGGGGAAGTGATTCGCAACTACTGGCCGTTGATTTTGGTGGCGATCGGCGCAAAATTGATTCTCTTTCCCAAAGCGCGTCAGGAAGCCACCATCACCTTCGAGCCCGGCGCCGAACCGGCCACTGTCAACTTCATCGACAATGCCGCCGTCAGCGATTACATCAACGAAAATCGCTTTATTGGCGATATTCACTTCAAAATTCAAAGCAACGATTTTAAAGGCGGCTCCGCTTCCACGTTTATTGGCGACCAGAAATTCGATCTCTCGGGCATTGCCATCACCGGCGGCGAACGCGCCTTTGTCGTCTCCGGCTTTATTGGCGATGCCACGATTATCCTGCCGAAATCCATTCCCTATGCCATTCAAGTGAACGCCGGTGTGGGCGATTTTGTGATTTTTGGCAGAAAAGAAGGGGGCATCGGCATCAACAAGTATTACAAATCGCCGGATTACGACAGCGCGACCTCCCGTTTGTATGTTCGCATTTCGTTTATGATCGGAGATGTCACGATTTTATGAAGCCGGCCCTCCCGCGCGCGGAACAGCTCCGGCGCATCCGCGTGTTGCGCAAACTGCGCCGGCTTTATCCGGATGCCGATTGCGCGTTGACGCATCACTCGCCGTTTGAGTTGTTGGTGGCCACGATCCTGTCAGCGCAATCGACGGACAAAACCGTCAACGAAGTCACCCCCGCATTATTTCGCAAATACCCCACGCCTGCCGCTTTGGCGCAAGCGCGCCAGCCCGAACTGGAAAAACTGATTCATGCCACCGGTTTCTTTCGCAACAAGGCGCGCAATCTCATTGGCTGCGCGCAAGCGTTGGTGGCTAAGCACGGTGGTCACGTACCTTCCAGCATGGAGGAGTTGATCGCTTTGCCTGGTGTTGGCCGCAAAACCGCGAACGTGGTTTTAGGCAACGCCTTTGGCATCAATGACGGCGTCGTGGTTGACACCCACGTCCAGCGTATTTCACAACGTCTGGGCTTGACCGCGCAAAAGACGCCGGAAAAAATCGAGCGGGATTTGATGGCCATTGTCGCAAGAAAGCAGTGGACTATTTTTTCGCATCGTCTTATATTGTTCGGCCGTGAAACCTGCCAGGCGCGCAAACCCAAATGCAGCATATGCGCGCTGGCGCCGGATTGCCCGTCAAGACAGGTTTGAGTGAGAACCACCTCTATGAATTTAAAACAAATCTTCAAACCGCCCATCATTCAAGAATGGACGAGTTTGCTGCGCGAGAAAGGCCTGAAAGCATTTGTGCGGGAAAAGGGCTGGAAAGTCGTCGCGGCGGTTTTCATGTTTTATCTCATCCGGGATTCGATTATGTATATCTTGATTCCGGTGCTGATTACACAAGGATTCATTTGCGGTAACTAACACAGGATGAGGTGATGAAGAGAATGAAGCGAACGAATCTCGCGCTTGCCTTGTTTGCCGCCTTGAGTTTTGCCGGTTGCGATCAAATCTCCAAGCGTTATGCCAAAGCCATTTTACAGGAAAGCGGCCCGCAATCGTATTTTTCCGATTTGCTGCGTTTTCATTACACGGAAAACCCGGGCGTTGCATTCAGCCTGGGCGCTGATTTGCCCGCCGAAGTGCGGCTGGCGCTGTTTACGATCGGGCCGACAATTTGCTTGGCGGTTTTGTTGGTTTACATGTTTCGCACAACCTCGCGCAACGCGGCGCATTTGCTGGCGCTCGGGCTTGTGCTCGGCGGCGGCATGGGCAATCTCATTGATCGCATCTTTCACAACGGCCGCGTGATTGACTTTTTGAATTTGGGTATCGGAACGTTTCGCACCGCCGTTTTCAATGTCGCCGATACGGCCATTTCATTAGGCATGTTGATTCTGTTGATTACGGCATTTCTTCCGGAAACACAAAAATCCGAAAACGAACCCCTTACCGGGCAAACCTCGGAGTGAATAACCAGCAGCAATCTCCTGGGATTTTTCAGAAGCCTAGCCAACGCAGGCGAGTCGCAAGTAAAGCAGATATGAGCGTGAATCAATGCGAATAACAAGTATTAGCGTTCATTAGCGCAGGTTCGCGCTTTAAGGCCATAAGGCGCTCAAAGTTAGAATGAAATTCTGAAAGTTTATGGCAGCGAATAATTTGTCGACAGAACGATTCAACATAATTCTGCCGATAAATCATCCTGCCAAAGTTTTTTCGGCGATGCTCGGTGACTTCGGCGCATTTCGGTGGAAAAACTTTATCGTCGATGGTCAACGAGTTTCGCCGAACAGTAATTTGCTGCTTCGCAGAAGCTTTGATTTGCAACTTGTCTGCAAATCAGGGTAGCCTGCTTGTCTTCAAAAAGCGGCTTCACTTTAAATGGACCAATCAGTTGCCCCTGCCAGTTTTGAGATGAATTGATCCGTGAAACCAACGTCTGCGCGATCATCTCAAATTCTTACCCTGCCGGATTACCTGCGTCCTGGATTACAACTCGTTTTTGTAGGATTGAACCCCGGAATGTTCTCCGCGCAAAATGGGAAATATTATGCACGTGCGGCCAACCGCTTTTGGCCGGCGTTGTCCGCTTCCGGGCTTGTGGGAAGCGAGGTGAAAGCAGGCGATGAAACGATTCTATTTGAGAAGGGAATTGGCTTCACAGACGTGGTCAAACGCGCCACCGGTCAGATCGACGAATTGACCCGGGAAGAGATTGTTTCCGGCGCTAAAATCTTGCGCCAAAAAATTGCAACGTTCTCGCCCCATGTCGCATGTTTTATTGGATTGACGGGCTTCCGCTGGGTCTTTGACGTATCCAACAAAACCGCAATCAAACCCGGGCCGCAACGCGAGAAACTTGCCTTGACGCATATTTATGTTCTGCCCTCCACCAGCCCGGCAAACGCGCATTACCCGCCAAACGCAATTGTCAAGGAGTTCCAACGACTCAAGAGCTGGCTGGACTCTAAGAACATTCGTTTCACATGAGGTGGGATTCTATCTTGGAAGGTATCGTTCTGGCGCTGATTTGAATGATTCCGCTTTATCTTCTTAACGTGATCGCCATCTGCTGCGTCCAACCCAAATCTACATGCGAAAAAGTGGTAACATGCACGATGAGCAGCCGCGTGAGCAGGGCGAGTCCGCACGTGAAGCGGTCAGGGTTTTCATTGATCCCCAAACGCAACAGCAACGGCGCCAGCACGCCCACCTCAAAACCAATTCGCCATTCCGGAGAAAAATCAGATTGTTTATAAAGATCGACCTGCGCAGTGAAGCGCGCATCCGGTGCATAACTCAAACCCAAAGTGACATGGCGCGGCAGGCGTTCCTGAGTGCCGCCGGTTTTTGCGCCCAGAAGATTGCCGGCGGCCATGCCCCACGCCCATTGTTCACTCAAATGGGCCAGCACGCCAGTATTGACCAGCAATGTTTGCTGTTCTCCGTATTGCGCGATGCGCGTTTGCTTGAGGACAAATTGCATGCCGAAAGACATGCTATTTGTTCCTGCGCCCGGCCTCGCGGTACGAAATTGCCACGCATGCGCCAGAGCAAGCTGAAAGAGTTGTTCATGAAACAAATCGTGTCCCAGGCGAATAGCGCTGCCGCCAAACCCGAATTTACCGAGCCGGCCGGCAACGGCCGCGCTCGAGAGCGGCAATTCTCTGAGGCCGAATAGCCTGGAATAGAAAAGTGTGGCATTGAATGTGGTAAGATCCGCCAACAATGCCGGATTGTGATACTGCCCTTCTGCATCTTTTGCCAGGGATACGCCGCTGCCGCCCATCGCCTGCGCCCGAATTCCAAGCGGATAATCTTGCGCAGAAACTGCGCACGCCCAAACGATCGTCATCGCGAGGACTATCTTCTTGACTTTCATACGCCCCTCTGGCTATATTTTGCGCGTTACAAGAACCCGCGAATGCGTTCTGCAAATGAAAACGATTTCGCGGAAGCCGCTGTTAAGCCGTGATTGCAAAGTTTTCACATCGATGGAGATGAAACATATGCCAGCAATCTTTTCGCGCTGCCGCGCGTTTATTGCCGTCCTCTTGCTGTCGCTGATCGCCGCCGGGCACACGGCCAACGCTGCGCCGCCACGCGACGCCCGCGTGCGCGCGAAGGTGACGACAATTCTGGACAAGCTGCCGGACGAGTTCAAACCACGCATGGCTGAATTTGATCAGAAAGTTGAAAAGTATATCAACAACAAGACGTGGATCGAAGAAGATTATGTGCTGCCGTTCAAAATCGGCTTTCAATTTTTTCTTGAATACCGGCCCACAAGCACGGAAGATCGCTATCAATGCAGCCTGATCGCCTCCGGGCCGGACATTCAATATTATGACAAGCGCGCCATTTTCCCCTTTCAACAAAATGAGATGATTCAAGAATCTGGAGAGTATGTGCCGGTGCGTGCTTTGATTGATTTTTATGTGAATCTTCTGATCGGCAACGAGTTGGACAAATACGGCGCGCTGGAAGGCACGAAATATTTTGAGAAAGCGCGCGCGATTTTGCAAGAAGCGAAGTTCAGCCAATTTGTGTTCGGCTGGGATTATCGCGAAGACGACATGCTGGAAATCTTCTCGGAAAATTACAAAAAGTTCCGCGAGTTAAAAGACTATTACTTCTACGGACTCTCGGTTCTTAACGAAGAGCCGGCGCAGGCGCGCGATTACATCAAACAAGCCCTGGTGCGCCTGGAGGCGGTGCGCAAAGAGAACAAAGACAATCTCGCCGCAAAGCAATTCGTCGACGCGCATTATCAAGAAGTTTTGGATATTTTCAAGGGCAGCAAAGATTTGACCCCCTTCCAGATTCTGATTCGGATCGACCCCGAGCGCGAAAAAATTTATGAGGAACAGATGGGGGCAAATTAAAAGATTTTGCTCGAAATAAGACTCAACTGTTAAAAGCCAATAAAGTCACGGTGAAATTCCTGTTTCAAATAAAGTCAAAACTTCAAATCACAAATTCCTGGCCTTCAGACGGCACCTGCACATTGCCGTAGCCCGCGGCACGCATCGTGTCGGCCAGCGACTCGGCCGGCTCGGATTCGCCGTGCACCAGGAAAATGTGTTGCAGCTTTTGCGGGGTTTGTCGCTGCACCAGCGCCATCAATTGGTCGCGATCGGCATGCGCGCTCAAGCCCTCCAGCTTGCGCACTTCGCATCGTCTCTCACACACCTCGCCAAAAATCCTAACCTCCGTCGCGCCGTCGCCGAGCCGGCGGCCGAGCGTGTGTTCCGCCATAAATCCCACAATCAGCACACAATTCTCCGGTTTGCCAATATGATTGCGCAAATGGTGCAACACGCGGCCGGCTTCCGCCATGCCGGAGGCCGAAATGATGAGGCACGGTGTTTTGAGATCGTTGAGTTTTTTGGAATCTTCCACCTCGCGCACATAGGTCAGCCGCTTGAACCCAAATGGATCGTGGCCATCCTGTAAAAAAAGGCGATACGTTTCGCGATCAAAGCATTCGGGGTGCAGGCGAAACACTTCCGTCGCGTTGACGGCAAGCGGGCTGTCGACATAAACCGGTATTTCTGGAATGCGGTTTTGCTGCCAAAGCTTATGGAGATAATACACCAGCATTTGCGTGCGCCCCACAGCAAACGCCGGAATGATGATTTTGCCGCCGCGGCGATGCACCGCCGTCACAATATCCGTCAACTCGTCGGCAATGTTTTGAATGTCCTTGTGCAGTTTATCGCCATACGTGCTTTCGATGATCAACACATCGAGATCGTCCATTAGAACAGGATCGCGCAAAATGGGCATGTTGAAACGGCCCAAATCACCGCTAAAACCCAAACGCAGACGCTTTCCCGCCTCTTCGATTTCCAGCAACACGCCGGCAGATCCCAAAATGTGGCCGGCATCATAAAATGTTGCCTTCACGCCGGGCGCGACATTGAAACTCCGCCCATATTCGACGCCGACAAACTGCTGCAGCGCGATTTCGGCATCTTCAATGGTATACAGCGGCTCGGCCTCTTCATCACGTTTCTTGCGCAACCATTCGGCGTCTTTTTCCTGCAAATAAGCAGAATCGCGCAACATGACATGGCACAGGCCAACCGTGGCGCGCGTCGCAAGGATGTCGCCGGTAAAACCATGCTTGACCAGCGAGGGAATATTTCCGGAATGATCGATGTGCGCGTGGGAAAGAATCAGCGTATCGATGCGGGCGGGATCAAAATGAAACGATTGATTTTTTTCACGCGCTTCTGCGCGCTTGCCTTGATACATTCCGCATTCGAGCAGGATGTTCTTGCCGTTGATCGAAAGGAGATGCTGCGAGCCGGTGACGGTGCGCGCCGCCCCGCAAAATTTGATGCGCATGTTGAACTCCGGTTAGGACGCGCAAAAACTAATGGCGAAGAGTTACAATGTCAAGGGGAAAAATTGCAGCGCGCTCTTCTGACGCGCGCCGCTTCGCTGCGTCATCTGCAAAGAGAAAAGCCCGAGTCGGCATCTCGACAAACTCGGGCTTTGACCGCGCGCGAACTCAAAAGCTTACCGCAGGCTTGTCGTGCAAGCCGATTTGCAGGCGCTACCGCAAAATCAACAATTTCTTCTCACTCGCAAAATCTCCCGCAGTGAAGCGATACAGATAAACGCCCGCCGTTACAGACTCGCCCAAATCATTGCGGCCGTCCCACCGCACGCGATACGCGCCCGGCCCGCGTTCCGCCTCAACCAGCGTGCGCACGATCTGCCCCATCGCATTGTAAATCACCAAGCGTACGGCGACGGTTTCGCCGCGCGGAACGTCATAGGCAATGAACGTTTCGGGATTGAAGGGATTGGGATAATTTTGATAAAGATTGAATTGTTCCGGCAGTGCGGCAATTTCATTCTCGCGGGGATCATCTGTGTTCTCTTTCGCCGTGCCCCACGTGTTGGTCACCGAACCCGTGCCGCTCGCGGGCGTCGTGTAACTGTGATTGCCGCCCGATTCCCACGTCACGTTGCCGCTGCCGTCTTTCTTGATGAATTTGTATTCGATGCTCGTGCTCGGCGGCAAATACACGTCAAAAACTTTCCATGTGGGATAACTCGACGCATCCATCGGACCGATAGCCTTGCCCGTATCCCAACCGCCCAATTGCGCAATGCTGCCCACGAGATAAATGTTCTCACCCCAATTCGTGTACGCATTGTTCACGGTGAAATCGATCGGCACGTAAGTGGTGTCGATCGACCAAATGGCATAACCGCGCGGCGGCGCGAACACCGAAACGCGGCCGTCGCCTTGCACCGTGGCAGTTTCGTTCGAGCCGCTGGTGATATTCTTCAAAACTTGATTCGTCATCGGCGGCCAGCCGGAAACATTGGCCGTAACCCACGTGCTGATCGTGCTGGAGGCATGATCATTCAACACCAAAATTGCGCCGGGCTTGTTGCTGCGATTGCCCTCGCGCCGTGCAATGAAAATGTCCGCCGTGTTCGAGGAAGGATAAGGATTACCGATCTCAGTCAGCACTTCCATGCCGCCTTCGAGATAGCGTTTGCGAATGCCGATGAGTTGATTGATTTTGGTTTTGAGTCCGCTCTCCGGGCCTGTGGTGTAACTTGAATTGCCGGCATCGACTTGCTGCACTTCGAAATAATGCGAATAGAACACGCACGGCCGGCCTTGCGCGAACAGAATGAACGCATAACCCATGTCGCGATCTTGGGTGATCCACTTGTCGTGCTCTTTGCCGGTGTCGTGATTTTCCAAAAACGTGACGACGCGATTGGCGGCCACGGCGTTGCTTTGATCGCGAATCAAACCGGCATGATTGAGCCACGCCATGTTGTAATTCGGCTCCGCGTTGCACATGCGGCGAAGATCGTCGCGCAATGGAAAATCGAACACCGAGCTGGCCGCGCCCTCGTTGCTGATGGCATTCACCCAATCCTTCAAACGATATTTATGCTGCGTCCAAAATTCCCCCACCGCAAAACGCTGCTGGCCGTTTTTCAGCGGCATGGCCGCGAGCCAGTCTGCGATGAACGATTCCTGAATGCCGCGCACGAAATCGAGGCGATAACCGTCGAAGCCCGCGGTGTTGGTGAGCCACTCGCCCCAATCTTGCAAACGCGGTTGCACTGTGCCGGTGTCGAAGGTGTTGAGATCAACGCCGAACAGCATCCAATTCGGGCGGATCGCATCTTCGCTGCCTTGATCTTGCAAATAGTCGCTATTATCAACGGGATGAAAATTGGCGTAATACCACGTCCACTGTGGCGCGCCGCCGGAATGCGTAGCAAAAGAAAAACTGGTGAGCGCGCGGCATTGCAGGTTCGAATATTGATTGTTTCCGTTATACCAAACCGCGCGAATGCGATAGCCGTTGTCGTCGCTCGCCCAATTCATCGTGCCGCTGTTATCGTATTTTGGAATGATTTGAATGGTAATAGTTGCGGTGCTGCTCAACGTGACTTTGAATTCATCCACGTCGCCTTGCGAATCAGCATGGCCGTAAACGGCGCGGCCGCTGCCGGGAAATGTGTTGAATTGCCCGCCGCCGCCGTTCGGCTCGGATTCCCAAACAGGATTGTCACCCGGGCCTGCGTCGTTCGCGCTGCCGGTCCACGAAATGCGCAATTCATAACCGCGACTCGCAAAGCTGTTCCAATTCAAATTGAAGCCGTTGAGTTGAATGTAATAATCGCCCGCTGCGGCATTCGGCAGCACCCAGCGAATTTGCGAAGTGGGATAGCTGGGATAATTTTCCTCTTCAATATAATTTTTCACCGGCGCGTTGGATTCATAACTGCCGCCGTAGATGTGATTGAGCACGATGTCCGCGTAAACTTCCATGCCGCGATCGTGATATTCTTCGATCATGTCGAGCAATTCCTGCTTGCTGCCAAAGCGCGTTTCGGTAGAAGCGGGAATGCCGTCGCCGACGTTGCCTTTCTGCGAATATTCGCCGAGATCATAGTGATCGTAAATGCCGTAGCCCATGTCGTAAATGCTAAACGCGCCCTTGCTCGGCGGCGGCGTCCAGATCGCGGTGAAGCCCGCGGCTTGCAATGCTGCGGCTTTGGCGTTCAAACTATCGTACCATGAGCCGTTGAGATTCGTGGCGTCAACCGGAACGTCCCAGTAGAACGCTTGCATCATAACATCATTTTGCGCTTGCGCCTGGCGCGGACCGATCGCAAGTAGCAAACACATCAACGTGAGGAAAACCGATAACTGCTTCTTCATCATCTTACACCTCCGCAAGAGTAGAGTGAGTAAATGTGATGCAGTGCTCTATTGAAAGCGCTTCCAGATTGGGGCGAATTTTGAATTTTTATACAGCACGAATTGGCATGAGAAAAAACGCGCCATCCCTTATTGCAAGACTGCCAACCCATGCTCAGAGATTGCGTTTTTGTCTCAAAAAGTTTTTCGGTAGTAATCAGGGGGAGTAACAGTTGCGGTGCGAGTTGAAAGCGCTTCCAGAGTGAATCAAAAAGTAACCGCTTCGAAATAACCTAACGACATCGATTCACATTTAAGTTAGTTGAAGCGGATAATGCTAAAACACTCCATCACAAAAATCAAAATTTATCAGTTCGCAACTCGAAGAATGAAACCCCAAATTGTTTTTGACCTTCCAACAAGAAAACTTTGGGTGCTGCATAAATGACAAAATCCCGTTCTTGATGTAGAAGATCTTTTTCGTGGAATCCGGCTAGGTTGAGAGGCGTTGGGATTTTGCCGACGTTTGGGCAAAAGAGTTCTGTGCAAACGTGCGCTTAAAATAATCGACCATAAAATGCTTGTCAAGACAAAATTTCATTTTTGAAAAATTTTGCGCCGCACCAACAAAATCGAACATTTTTCATTTTTCGTCAAAAATTAAAGAACTTTAACTTTTAATTTTCAAACGCATAAAAGCAAAATCGAAAACAAAAAATAAAGCGATAGCAGAGGTTTGCTTTGCGAGCTTTAACCGCTTTGCCCTCTCTGTCTGAGATGAAAGCCTCTCTCACTTTTTAAATGATTTTGTTTTGAGGCAAGAGAGTTTTCAGTGATATGCACAAAAACCGAAATCAACCTCATAGCGATTTGCAGACAAGTTGCCACGCTCGCATTCACTTTTAAAAAAAGATTGATGCTATTTGCTTCGCTGTTCAAACCCAGGTGCAATTCTAAAGACCAGTCAAAAGTGTTTTCAAATAATCAGGACTCTTTTGTCTGATAGAACCAAGCCCAAACTGATGAGAGCAGCCAACGATTCGCTTGTCAGTTGCAGGAATGTTTTTGACAATCCTGGTATGCTGTTCAAAGAGCTTTAGCTTTCAGCCCGTCTGAAATCCGGTTTATATTAAAATCCCGATTTTTTAATCTGTGAGATTTTGGCTTTTGCCCGCGAAGGCTCTTGAACCGTGATTTCTTTTCACAAGTCCCCCCACACGCGCCAATCTTGATACCATTGCGGACAACGAAGTGACATTTCTTCCTCGCAAATTCTGTTGCCTCTCGAGATGGCAGATTTTTCTATCACTCATCCTAGCGGCTTCGCAACCTTACGCTTTCGAATTACTGCGAAGTAATTCTGTATACACGATTGGTATTGCCACATTCTCACACTCGCGTTAATTGTTTGCGAAACAAGCAAAATGTTTTTTCAACGCGAATGGCATACGCTTTGCGTTCGGTGAGCGCCGCGAATTGCCTTCGCTGAAATGTGTTTATCAGGATGATAAAAATGTTATGGAGGACTTGCAAAACGTGTTGCAATTCGATTCGATTTTGTCAAAGACAACTGGCAAACGGCAACAGGAAAATCGGAGTAAGAAGCCGTTTGCCGGTTGCCGTTTATTTGCATTGAGTTTTATTGCTTTCCTCGTCGTCAGCGCTAGCGCGCATTTTTCCCCGCTCTCCGCCGGCACACTCACCATCGCGTGGGACGCAAACACCGAGTCGGACCTTGCCGGCTATCGCGTGTATTACAGTCTTGCCTCGCAAACCTACACCAAAGTCAATTCCAAAGATGTTGGCACAGATTTGCGTTGCGTCGTCGATAATTTGGAAGAAGGCAAGACCTACTACTTCGTGGTGACGGCTTATGACAGGGCCGGCAATGAGAGCAACTATTCCATCGAAGTTTCAGCCACGGTGAACGTCGTCGATCAAACGCCGCCGGCCATCACCCAGGTCCGCGCCGTCGACCGCACCACGGTAAGCATACAGTTCAGTGAGCCTGTCACCAAAACCACGGCCGAGAACAAGAGCAATTACAGCATTGACAAGCAAATCGCAGTTGTAAGCGCCGCGTTGCAGTCCGACAATCGCACCGTCATTCTCACCACTTTGGAGCACATCAACGGCACCTATACGTTGTCTGTTCAAAATATCTCCGATGCTGCCACGCCGGCCAATATCATCAATCCTGCCATTTCTGTACAGTATACTCTGAGCGGCTTGGATTTAACTCCGCCGGCTCTCACTCAAGTCCGCGCTGTCGATCGTACCACGGTGAGCGTCGAGTTCAGTGAGCCGGTTGCAAAAACCACTGCCGAGAACAAAAGTAATTACAGCATCTCTCAACAAATTGTGATTGCGCGCGCCACCTTGCAGTCCGACAATCGCACGGTCATTCTCGAAACCTCGGAGCATAACAACGGCGCTTATACGTTAACGGTTCAAAACATTTCCGATGTTGCCACGCCGGCCAATGTCATCAATCCCGCCATTTCCGCGCCATATACGTTTAGCGGACTCGATCAAGCGCCGCCCATCGTCACCTATGCCGGCATCGTCGACCAAGCGACCGTCGAAGTCCGCTTCGATGAGCCGATCTCAGAGGCGAGCGCCTTGAAGGTCGAGAACTACGCCATCACCAACGGCATTACGATTACGAGCATCAGCTTGCACACCGACAGCCGCGGCGTGCATCTCAAAACCAGCAATCACCAGGACGGCGCGAGCTATCAGCTTACCGTGCGCAATATCGCCGATCAAGCCGAAACGCCAAATGTGATGGCCGCGCCGGCAGTGCTCGGCTACACCTATCGCGCGAACGACCGGCTGGCGCCGAAAGTTGTGGCGGTCAAACTACTCGACTTGACCACCTTGAGTGTAACCTTCGATGAGCGCGTGACAAAATCCTCCGCCGAGCAGATATCCAACTATGCCATTTCGGAAAATGTGCTCGTTCAAACCGCGAAGCTCAATGCCGAGGCAATTGAGGTGATTTTGACGACTTCGGCGCATGCGTATGATCGTGATTACACCATCACGATCAGCGGCATCACCGACGTTTCCACCAACGCCAATGCGATGAGCAGCACTGAAGCACGCTATCGCCTGGACAGCCAGGGCGTTGATCGCGAGCCGCCGGTAGTGACTTATGTGGGCGCGAACGATGAAACGACGGTCGAAGTTCGTTTCAATGAGCCGGTGACGCAAGCCAGCGCCGAAAATCTTGCAAATTACAGCATCAACAAAGGCCTGGGCATCACCGGAGCAACCTTGCACTTCGACGGCCGTGGCGTGCATTTGAAAACCACGCCGCAAACCGACGGCGTCACTTATCAAGTCACCGTATTCGGCATCGCCGATCGCGCGCCGGAGCCGAACACCATGACAACTACCTCAACCTTGAGTTACACCTTTATCGCGAATGATCTCGATGCGCCGGCGCCGATTGCCGCAATTTTGGCAGCTGATTTGCTGGCCATCACCTTGATGTTCGACGAACAAGTCACGGCGGCTTCTGCGGAGAACACGAATAATTATGTGATTTCAGATAATATTCAGGTCTATTCCGCGCGCCTGAGCGAGGAAGGCAATGAAGTGACGTTGAGCACTTCCCTGCACTGGTATGAATATGATTTTACCATCACGATCAGAGGCCTGGTTGATGTTTCGGCCAATGCCAATACCATGCCGCGCGCCGTGGTGCTCACTTATCGCGCCAACGCGCCCGGGCAGGGAACTAACAATGGTTTGACGATCAGCGCCTGGTCGCGCAAAGAATATCAGATTGACACGCTGCGGCTTGGTAAAAAGTTGTATATCGATCGCGTACACTCGCTTCTCAGCGCGCCCCAAAAATTCGAAGGCATGCTCATGTTTCGCACGGCCTATCGTGATCGCCGCGATAAATCCGATACCTTTTTCGAATTCAACTTGAATCGCGAGGCCGATGTCTACGTTGCCTATGACAATCGCGGCGAGCCCGCGCCGAATTGGCTGACCAACAATTTTACGCGCGTAAACAAAGTGCTGTTGATCGACGGGGTTACCAATCAAATGCAAATTTGGAAAGCGCGCTATTATCCCGGGCGTGTGCAACTTGGCGGAAACATGGCAGCCGGCGCCCGGCAGGATGTGCCGTTGACGATGTACTTCGTCTTCGTCGATGATTTACGCAGCGATCGGCCTGGCGCGAACGGCATTCCCAAGCTGTTCTCGCTTTATCAAAATTATCCCAATCCCTTCAGCCTTAACTCCGGACACCAGCAGACGGAGATCAGTTACTTATTGCGGCAGGAGAGCCATGTCGTATTGATGGTTTACAATATGCTGGGCCAGGCGGTGCGCACCCTGCACGATGGCGTCCTGGCGCCCGGTACGCATCGGCATGTTTGGAACGGCTTGAATAACGATCAAGAAGTGCTGCCAAGCGGAAAATATCTTTATGTGCTGGAGATTCGCGAGCAGGTAAGCAACGGCACATTTACGGTTACCACGGCGCTCGAACGCCAAACCAAGGTGATGACCCTGTTGAAATAGACAGCCCCAATGCGGTTCGTGTTAACCATTCCGTTTGAGATAGGAGAATGGCGGCACGAACCGCATTTTATTTTTGCTGATAGAAGATTCCAACGCCGCGATTATGTTTGACCCATTCCTCCGCATTCTTCTTCATTAAACGATTAATCTTCGTATCACCTGTTGTGCTCTCGCGCTCGTCTTGATACTCCCCTCAAAACCGGCAACCCGCTTTCCTCCGCAACTTTTCGAAGAGACCAATTCGTGAGTCTCACCCACCCAATCAAAACCTGCACAGCATTTGACTTTGTGCGTTGAAAGCTTATATTGCTCACGGTTGTCACGTGACGCAATTATGAGGTGTGCGTATGAATCGTATGGCGATGATTCGTTTTGGTGTTGCTTGCTATTTGACTTTGACGGCAAGCGCTTTTGCCCGGCAGTCAACCGGTGAGAATACGTTGGCATGGCAATATCATCCCAATCGCGCCGGCGCTGAGGCTTACATGCAAGGAGGCGCGTACTCGGCAGCTACGGGTAACCTCACAAGCATGCTCTTCAATCCCGCCGGACTGGCGCAAATGCCCGGGCGTTTCTCGTTCATGCTTGAAACCGGCTGGGCCTCGCGCACGGATTTGTTCCGCTTTTTTAATATCGATATCACCACCGGCTTTCAACCCGTGCAATTCGCCGGCCTCGCATTTCAGCCGCAACGCGGCTTTTCGTTGGGCGCGTTTTTTACCCAGCCGACCAACTACGAAGTGGATTTAAGGGAAATCAGAACGACAGCGCTTACAACCACGGCCGCGCATGCCGCAGACGAACCACAACAGCAGCGTAACGAAATCGCAATTGGAGTGGCCGGGGCAACGGCTGTTACGCCACAGCTTTACTTCGGCGGCAGTGTTGAATGGCGCCGCGCGCGCATGCGCAACGACATTGCGCAAGCATTTGTGGAAGGCGAAGACGCGGGACTGCGTTTTTCTCTGGGCGTAATCGCGTTGGTGCAACAATGGCAGTTCGGCGTGTCCGCACAATCCCGCTATGAAGCCGCGAGCGCGTTGCCGGCGGTATCGTCTCGTTTTGTCAGAGAAGAACCGGCGGCCATTCGCCTGGGTCTCACAACGCCGGCGATTCTTCAGCGCTTGCATCTCAGCGCAGAGACAGAATATAAAAATTTCGATGCGGATGTGCCCATAAAAAAATGGCAGTTTTATGGCGGCGGCAAACTCGCGCTTTCGCCCGGAATGCAATTAGGCTTTGGCGCGTTCACATTTTTGAAGGACTACTCCGCCTTCATCGACGGCCCGGAGTCCGAAATTTTCCTAACCACCGGCGCAACTATCCGGCTTTCGTCATTTCACATTTCAGCAAGCTATCTTGACGGCGATCTGCTCAACAAAAATTTTGCGGGACAACGATTTCTCAATCTTGCCCTCGGTTATACCATCCCGTAACGCTGGCGGCGGGATTATCTAATTTGCTGTAATTCCAAAACCGTGCTCTGCTATCTTTGTCATCCAGAAAGGCGCTTGTGAAGTTCCAGGCTGATGTCGAGTGCTTCACAAGATCCCGCCTAGTCAGGATGACATTTCAAGAGAATACTCCTACAAATTAAGGTAACAGAGCACGAGTTTGAAGTCGAATCGCATAGAAACAATCGCAGTACAAACTTCTCATGAATCACGGAGGAAGGAAATGAATCACCAACCGGCGCGGCTATTGTGGTTATGCAGTTTCGTTTTAATGTTTATGATCGGCATGACAAGTCCGGCGCGGGCGCAGCGCACGCTGGTTCACGCCGGCACACTGATTGACGGCATTTCCGACAAGACACAGAACAATATCACCCTCATTGTTGAAAAAGGCCGCATCATTGCGATCGAGAAAGGCTTCACCGCGGCAAAGACGAATGATAAGATCATCGATCTAAAAAATAAATTTGTGCTGCCCGGCTTGATGGATATGCACACTCATCTCTCCGGCCAGACGGAGAAGGCGGGCTATCTCAAGCGGTTTCAACTATACCCGCCCGAACAAGCGCTGGCTGCAACACAATATCTCAAAAACACCCTCATGGCCGGCTTCACCACCGTGCGGGATCTGGGCGGCGGTGAGGGCGTTGATCTGGCGTTGCGCAATGCCGTTAATCGCGGCGACATCATCGGGCCGCGCATGTTGGTTGCAGGCAAAAGCCTGGCGGTGATGGGCGGGCATGCTGATCCCACGAATGGTTTTCGTGAAGACATTTTGGGCATTCCGGGCATCGAAGAGGGCGTGATCAACGGCGTCGAAAGCGCGCGCACCGCCACCCTGCTGGCAATCAAGCGCGGCGCGGATTGGGTCAAGATCACGGCGACTGCGGGCGTGCTTTCATTATCCGGGAATGCGCAAAATCCGCAATTCACCGAAGAAGAAATTCGCGCCATCGTTAACACGGCCGCCGATTTTGGCCGCAAAGTCGCCGCGCACGCGCACGGCGCAGAAGGCGCCAAACGCGCAATTCGCGCCGGCGTGGCTTCCATCGAGCACGGCACATTCATGGACGACGAGACCATGGCGCTGATGAAGCAGCACGGTACTTATTGGGTGCCGACAATCACCGCGGGCAAATCCGTTGCCGACTCGGCAAAGATTCCGGGATATTACAGCCCGATCGTCGTGCCCAAAGCTTTATCCATCGGGCCGATGATTCAAGAAACGTTTCGCAGAGCGTACAAAGCCGGCGTGCCCATCGCGTTCGGCACGGATGCCGGCGTGTTTCGTCATGGCCGTAATGCTGTGGAGTTTCAATATATGGTGGAAGCCGGCATGCCGCCGCTGGCAGCAATCAAATCCGCCACCTATCACACCGCGAAACTCCTGGACAAGCTTGATGAATTGGGCACACTCGAAGCCGGAAAAATTGCCGACATTATTGCGGTTGCGGTCGATCCGTTGCAAGACATCAAAGCGCTGCAAAATGTCGCGTTTGTGATGAAAGATGGTGTGGTGTACAAAAACGAATGAGCCGCGTCGTGATCTTTTCAGATTAAATTTATGCGATTCGTTTTTCAAACTTGGAATAAATTTTGAAAATTTTTGCTCACAAAATTGAAATCTCACAAAAACACTTTTTTACTTTTGTGAGATTTCCACTTTTCTGGGCGGAGTTTAAGGCTGCTCAAAAAGCTTCGATTTTCAGCTAGTCTGAAAATCGGTGTAGCATCTCATTTCACCGGTTTATGAATAAACTTCATCTCAAACCCGATCGCGATCGTTCAGTCAGGCGGTTCCATCCCTGGATCTTTTCCGGTGCGGTTGGCCGTGTTGATGCCGGCGCCGAGGCGGGCGCTGTGATTGACGTTCTCGCAGCAGACGGCGCATTTATCGGCCGGGGACTCTATAACCCCAACTCCCAAATCGTTTGCCGCATGCTCACCTGGCAAGACGAAGCGATTGACGAGACGTTCTTTGAAAGCAAGCTGGCAGCCGCGCTGCGTTTGCGCCAGCGGCTTTTTCTTTCGCAAGACAATCATCCCACCGATTCATTTCGCGTTGTAAATTCCGAGGGCGATGGCTTACCGGGATTGACGGTCGACAAATACGCCGATTTTCTAGTCATGCAAATCAGCAGCCTGGGCATGGCGCTGCGCCGCACCGAAATCATAGCCGGGCTGCAAAAAATGCTTTCCCCGCGCGGCATTTTTGAAAAGAGCACAGGCACGGCGCTGCTCGAAGAAGGTTTGCAGCCGTTTGTCCAAGTTCTTGCCGGCGAAGAGCCGCCGCCGGCCTTGCGCATCCAAGAGCATGGTTTGTATTTTGAAGTGGATATTCGTGAAGGGCAAAAAACCGGGTTCTTTCTCGATCAGCGCGAAAACCGGCAATGGGTGGCAAAACTGAGCGCCGGGCGGCGGGTGTTGAATGGCTTCGGTTATACCGGCGCTTTTTCCGTGTATGCCGCGCACGCCGGCGCCGAAAGTGTGATTACCGTGGATTCCTCTGCGACTGCGCTCACTCTCGCGCGGCAAAATTTTGCGTTGAATAATGTGCAAGTAAACGATGAAAATTTTGTCGCCGCGGATTTATTTCGCTATTTGCGCGCGGCGACAAAAGCATTTGATTTCATCATTCTCGATCCTCCGGCGTTCGCCCATCGCCAGAAAGATGTCAACAATGCGGCGCGCGCTTATAAAGACATCAATTTGCAGGCGCTGAAAATCATCTCGCCAGGCGGATTGTTGTTGAGCTGTTCGTGCTCCCAACCGGTTTCCCCCGATCTTTTTCAAAAAATTCTATTCGCCGCTGCAACGGACGCCAAGCGCGCTGTGCGCATCATTGGCCAAAGCGGGCATGCCCCCGATCATCCCATCAGTATTTATCATCCGGAAGGCCGCTACTTGCAGGCATTTTTATTGCTTGTGGATTAGGCTTGCGCCGGCGGCGCGGCGTTCGTTTCCGCTTCGATTTTAGTGTAACGTTGCGCCAGTTTGTAAAGCGCTTCTTGCGCGCGCACAGGCTCGCCCATCGTTGGTTTGCGGATGTTCGTGCTGTCCGGCTGCAGCACGCGGGCCTTGACGTTATCCGCAAATTGAATATCGATGATCTGCTGCACTTGTTTTTGCAGCTCGGGATCGAGCACCGGAAACGCAACTTCCACGCGGCGATCGAGATTGCGCGTCATCCAATCGCCGCTGGAGAGAAAGTATTCGCGCTGGCCGTCATTTTCGAAAATGTAAATGCGCGCATGCTCCAGGAAGCGGTCGATAATGCTGATCACCGAGATGTTTTCACTCAAACCGGCCACGCCGGGTTTCAAGCTGCATATGCCGCGCACCAACAATCGAATCGGAACGCCCGCCGCGCTGGCGGCGTAAAGCTCGTTGATCATGTCGGCGTCAACCAGCGAATTCATTTTCGCGATTATGCCTATTTTTTTTCCGGCCCGGGCATTCTCGGCTTCGCGGCGGATGCGTTTGGCGAACTCGCTGCGGAAATGATGCGGCGCAACCAGCAGATGTTTGAACTGGCCGGGCTCAAGATCGCCGGTGAGCATGTCGAATACCGCCGCCACTTCCTGAGTAATTTCTTCGTGCGCGGTGAGCAGGCCAATGTCGCCGTAAATTTGCGCCGTCTTGTCGTTGTAATTGCCGGTGCTGAGATGGCAATACAGGCGAATCGTGCCGGATTCTTTGCGCGCAATCATCGCGAGCTTGCAATGGGTTTTCAAGCGTGGAATGCCGTAGATCACGTGTACCCCGTGCTTCTCCAGTTTTTTCGCCCACGAAATGTTGGCCTGTTCATCAAAACGCGCTTTGATCTCCACCACCGCCGTGACGTGTTTGCCCTTTTTCGCAGCCTGCGCCAGCGCCTTGGCAATTTCAGATTTCGCGGAGATGCGGTAAAGCGTGATCTTGATCGAAACCACGTTGGGATCATCAGCCGCGCGTTTCAGCAGCCGCACGACGTAATCAAATTTTTGATAAGGATGGTGCAACAGAACATCGCGCTTCCGGATGATGGCGAATAAATCCCGGCTTTTTTCCAGAATGGCAACCGGCAGGGGCGGCAGCGGTTTATACTGCAACTGCGGCGCCTCGAATCCCGGGAATTGCATGAAATCGGAAAACGAATGGTAGCGGCCGCCGGGAAAAAGATTGTTCGAGGACAGGCTCAGTTCATTGACAAACGTCTCCAGCACGCGCGGCGGCATGGCGGGATCATACAAAAAACGCGTTGCTGGCGCTTTACGGCGCTGAATCAAACTCCTCTCGATGGTGGATAACAGGTCATACGCTTCTTCCTCAACGTAATCAAGCTCCGCGTCGCGCACGACTTTGATGGCGTAACAGCCCAGCACCGGATCGCCCGGAAAAATTTCATTTAAATTCAAGCGAATGATATCATCGAGGCGAATAAGATATTTCTTATCGTCATCCGACGGCAGTTGCACAAATCGCCCGAGCGCCTGGGAGGGAATCAAGACCAGAGCCAGGCGCAACGATATTTTCTTTTTGGATTTTTTGCGATGCGCGAGTTCCACGCAAAAATAGAGCGTTTTATTGTGCAGGCTCGGAAAGGGATGCGTGGAGTCAATGGCCAGCGGCGTGAGCAGAGGTTTTATGTTTTTTTGAAAGTATTTGCTGGCAAACGCCACTTGCTTCGCGCTGGCCGTTTGTTCATCCACCAGAATGATGCCCGCTTGCGTCAGCGCCGGCATGATTTGCTCCTGAAAGCATTTGCCCATGCGCTCATGCCCCTGGTGCACGCGTTCATTGATTTCGGCCATCACTTGCTGCGGCGTCAGGCCGTCCACGCCGGGCGCGGTGACGCCTGCTTCAATTTGCCGGCGAATCGTGGCGACGCGCACCATAAAGAATTCATCCAGGTTCGAGGCAAAAATCGCCAGAAATTTTATCCGCTCGAGAATCGGCACATTCGGATCAGCCGCTTCTTCCAGCACGCGCGCGTTAAATGCGAGCCAACTGAGATCGCGGTTGTACATGCGCTGTTGTGCCGCCGAATTCTCACTGTACGTTTCAACCAGCAATCGTTCCGGACTGGCAAGTTGGCCATTTTCGGCAAACGCAACCTCGCGCGCAACGGTTGCGGCGGCTTGTTCCGCCTCAACCAGCAGCCGGGAGTTATTTGGATTTTCCATAGGTAAGCCAGTCGATCAAATTTTAACCTAAAAAAGCCCTCAGAAGTGATCATCAAAAAAGCCAATTCTGGCCTGAAAAGCAACTGGAAATTCCGGCGAAGAAAGTTGCGGCGGCGCTTGTATCAGCGCAAAAAATTTGTTACACTATCCGCCATCTTCAACCACGCGACGCCCCTGGTCGCGCATGTTTCCGAACCAACGGAGGGAGTAAACGATGATTTATCTCGTCGTGGTGTTTGGCTATCTGGCGTGTGCGTTTGCGATCGGCCTTTACAAAATGCGTTCAGTAAAAACGCAGGAAGATTTCATGGTTGCCGGGCGCAACACGCATTGGCTGCTGTTGGTGGGAACGTTGATTTGCACGTGGATCGGCTCCGGCAGTTTGTTCGGCGGCGCGGGTCTGGCGTTTCGCATGGGTTTTTCAGAATTGTGGATGAGCGCGGGCGCCTGGGTGGGCATTGCGATTGTCTATTTTCTCGCGCCGCGCGTGCGCCGTATTGCGGAGTTCACGGTCTCCGACATTCTGGAAAAACGCTATAACCAATGGGCGCGCGTGCTGGGCAGCTTATCGATCATCATTGCTTATCTCACCATTGCCGGCTATCAATTTCGCGGCGGCGGCCGCTTGTTGAACATTCTCACCGGGCTTGACCCCACGATCGGCGG
>QEVD01000526.1 GCA_003576975.1 Candidatus Zhuqueibacterota bacterium | reverse complement strand
TGGGACCCTGCATCACCCACGTGATTTTCGTGGTCTCGCCTTCGGGCGTTAACGAGAACTCTGAAGTGCTCTGCGCTTCAAACGGCTCGGTGAAACTCAACTTGATGTTGAGCTTCGAAGCGGGAGAAGATTCCAGAATCTCCATACGCCCTGCGCCGACCTCGCCGTTGCCTTTCCATTCATAAACTGCGCCCGTTCCAACTGCCGCGCCGCTATACATTCTTTGCAGTGCGGGATCCAACTTCTCCCATGGCGACCAATTGCCCCAACTGCGAAAATCGTTGAGCTGCGCAAAGATCGTTTCCGGCGCGGCTTTGATGCTCGCGCTGCGCTCGACACGGAATGTGTCCGGCTTGGTCGCGGCATAGCCGAGCAGCGCGACGACGATCACGGCGAGACCGATGAGGATTTTTTTGAACATACCAGTTCCCTTCCAAGTTGATTTTTGAGGTGATGGTCAAATCAAAATGACATAAAAATGTATGGCGAAAAATTCTAAAGCATGTTGCTTGACTGGATTATGTGAATTATTTGAATGAGGCCTTGCCTTATTTTCCTGGCATTCATTCTTCTGTCATTACTCTGCTTTCCGGTTATTTACTGAGCGCCTTCAACGTGACTGTCCGCAGCGTGACATTGATCCAAAGAAAGTGATTTAGATTAGTGTATTGCAAAAACCGCAATGCGTGAGACTCGAAACTCTCTAACTTATCGGTGAGCGCCGTGATTTTGGAACATGCCTCCGCTCCTGCGCACGAAATCCTTTTGTGGCTGATACAGCGTCCGTCACTCACAACCTCGATCTCGCGCACGACGCACTCCTCACCGCCAAGAAAATGCGTTAGTGCATCGACATACAGTTGTAGATCAAGGCCGGTGCCCCAGTCGCGCAGAAATGCTTCGACACGGCGACGGATTTCGGGCGCCTGTTCCACCGAGTTATTCCATGCTGAGTCGTCGACATCGAAAATAATCCGGTCGGTATGAGTCAGTGTTGTATTCACAAACTCGTGTTCGACGCGTTCCGGCCGGAAGTTGATTAGTTTGCCGTGGCGGCCTCCGGTCATCATCAAATAGCTGATGAGCTGCGCGCGATGTTCGTCGCTCAAATGACTGACCGTCTTCAATTCGAAAATGGCGCCCTGATCAACAAGCAAGTCAATGAAGTAGGTTTTGCTGAAATCGGCATGTTTCATCACGATGGGGACTTCGATCATGGCGCGCGATCCGAACACATCTGCCAGTTCATGCTGATACGCATCTTCGTCAAAGAGCCGTCCCAACTTGTTGTGAACTTGGAACGCCTTCTCCATGACCTCGTAAGCAATATCGCCAAATGCTTGTTGGCCGAGAACGCGAAAATTTTTAATGACTTCAAATGGCATATTAAAATCCTCCCCAAAAATCTAGAAGCCTTACAGCGTTTTTTAAATGCGTGTACAGGATTCGTAGCCCTGCCCCCTTGTGGGGCATTGTTGCAACCGCGAATTTCATGGCTTCAACAGAAGCCCAGAAGGGGAGTGGACTACAAACTCTGTTCATCCAAATGAAAAACGCTGTAAGTGACATAAAGATGTACGGCATCAAAATATTTTGATTGCATAGCCAGTACTGTTTGAAAGATACTACGACCTATTTTTCTGTCATACATTTTCCTGTCATTGCTTTTGGGCCGCCACTTGCGCGCGCAGGCGCTCTTCTTGCTCTTTAATCTCGGGCGTTATCGCGTCACCGAACTCCTCCATGTCGATCACTTGACGGATCTCGATCTCACTTTCCGCGCCATCGACTTCGGGGTTGGGATTCGGGATGCGTTTGACCCATTCGATGGCCTCTTCTCTGGACTTACACTGCCACGGATAGAAACCGGCAATCAACTCTTTCGTCTCGGCAAAAGGCCCGTCGGTGACGGTGACCTTTCCTCCTGAAAACTTGACGCGCGCGCCCTTCGCACTCGGATACAACCCCTCGGCGGCGAGCAGCACGCCGGATTTCGCCAATTCCTCATGGAACTTCATCGTTTCAGTAATCAATTCCTGGCTGGGGAAAATGTCTGCTTCTTATCTTTTATTCGCCTTGATAAGAATCAAGAATCGCATGATCATATCTCCATATTGATTAACCCGTTTGGCTTCAGTCCCGGCAATTTCACGATTATTTGCTCTTCTTCGACTGGGCCTGCTCTTGCATTTCGGTGAAACCTGCCGCCGCCTTCTGCACATCTTCCGGGAAGTCCGCGAACTCCTGCACTTGCCGAATCTCGATCACTTCGTTATCGGAACCGGGACAGCGTTTGGCCCACTCAATTGCTTCTTCTTTCGACTTCACTTCAATCATCCAGTAGCCGCCAAGCACTTCTTTCGACTCGATGAAAGAGCGTTTTGCAGTTCTTCGTTGTACTTCATCATTGCTTCGACGGCTTTGGCGTCGGGCATCGTGCCCGGCGCCGCCGTCTCATATCCCTTGGGGATCATTAGCATCATGAATCGCATGGGTGCTTCTCCTTTAAATTTTTGTTGAAAGAAAGCCGTAGCATTCTACCGCTGCAAACAGAAAAGAATTCAATGACAGAAAAATGGAAATCAGAAAAATTTATGCGGAATGCACACAGTTCGAAAGATGCGGTTTTTATTTTCCTACCATACATTTTTGTGTCATTGCCATACATTTTTGTGTCATTGCTTTTGAACATTGCGCCGCCGCTCGCTCTCGGCCACAATTGCACTCATGTCTTCAATCGGCCGAATCTCAAACGGCCCGGCTTTCACGCCGGGATGCTTCGACATCAACTGAATGGCGTGGTTCAAATCTCGCGCTTCGAGTACGAGGAGACCGCCCAACTGCTCTTTCGTTTCGGCGAACGGGCCGTCGGTGACCGTCACCTTGTTGTTCCGCCAACGCAGAGTGGTGGCATTACGAGCGCTTTGCAGCGCCTCCCCTCCGACAAAGTGGCCGTTCTTGCGCAACTCATCGTCGTAGGCAAAGCATTCGTCCATAAAAGCGTTCTGCTCGCTTTCGGACATGGTTTCCCATTTTTTCTCATCATAGTAGCCAAGGCAGAGGTATTTCATAGCTTCCTCCGAAAGATGGTGAAAAAGGCGCTCGTTGTTTACACCATCTAGTCGTTCGGCGAGGCTTGAAATCGACAGCACGCACTATTTTTCTTCCACAATCTGCCGGCCTGCTTGGCGCACGTCGTCAAGCAGGATTTCCATATCGCGCTTGGTAGTGCGATAGTTCAGCACGCAGCCGCGCAGGGCAAAGCGGCCAGCGATGCCGGCATTGGAAAGATACGAGCTTCCGCCGCGCTGCACTGCGGTGAGAATGCGTTCATTCAAAGCATTCAGCTTTTGATCGATGGCGTCGCGCTCTCCGCCGCTTGCAATCGCATAAGCCGTTTTCAGCGCGGGCGGCGCGTATCTGAAACAAAAGATCGACAACTCGACGGGCGCCAGCATCTCGAAGTCATCCGCTTGCGCTGCGAGTTGCGCGAAATATTCGGCGCATTGGCAATTGCGCTCGATGGCCTCGCCCAATGCTTCGGCGCCCACGTGCGCCAACATCATCCAAACTTTCAACGCGCGGAACCGGCGCGTCAACTCGGGACCGTAATCCCAAAACGCAAAAGCTTCATCGGAGGCAAGCGCCAGAACGCGAATATACTCCGCTTCGTGCCCGAACGTGGCGCGCGCCCGGCCCGGATCGCGATACAGAACACAGCCGCAATCCCCGGGCACGTACAGCCATTTGTGCGGATCGAGCGCAACGGAATCCGCACGCTCGATCCCACGAAACAAAACGCGCTTGGAAGGCGCCAACGCAGCAAAGCCTCCGTAACAAGCATCAACATGAAACCACAAGCCATATTGCGCCGCTACTTCGGCAATTTCATCGAGCGCATCACACGCGCCGGTGTTGACCGTGCCGGCATTCGCCACCACGCAAAACGGCAAGTGACCCTCAGCGAGATCGTCTTCGATCAGTTTCGCCAACGCGCGCAGGTCCATTTGAAAACGCGAATTGACTGCAACCTGTCGCACGTTGTCGCGGCCAATGCCGAGCAATCCCGCCGCTTTGCTGATCGAGTGATGGCCTTCTGCTGAAATATAAACTCGCATCGCGCGTGCGAGAGTCTGGCAGCCCTGCGAAGTAACCGGATGCGGCGCTTTGGCATCGCGCGCCACAGCCAATGCGCAGAGATGTGCCATCGATCCGCCGCTGAGAAATAAACCCTCGGCTGCGGGCGCGTAACCGATAATTTGTTTGATCCAATCAATCGTTTGGCGTTCGATCTCAGCCGCGCCGGGCGCGGAACGCCAGGAGGTGAGACTCGGATTCAGCGTTGAGGCAAGCAGATCGGCGAGAGCCGTTGCGGCCGTGCCGGGCGAAGCGATATAACCGAAAAAACGCGGGTGGCCGTTGTGCCGGCTGGCAGCAAAAATTTTTTGGTTGATAAATTCGAGCAACGTGTCGAAATCTTTTCCGGCAACGGGAAACTCCAGAGCGAGTTGTTCACGCACTGCCGCGCTGGTGGTGTTGGGAGCGAGCGTTACCTGCGGAAGCGCGCTATAGTAATCGGCGATCATTTGAATCGCAGCGCAGCCCATTTCCAAAATTTGCTCGCGCGAAGGATTCAATGACGAGGGTGCGGAGGTTTCATCGAGCGCAGAGTGCATGCGATCGTCTTGTGGATTCATTTCTTAATTTAGAGCGAATGCCATTGCTTTTTGGGTTTCGCGTCTTAGTCGTTCGGTGAGGGTGGAAATCGACAGCGGCATGGTTGCAGGGCATGCACAAAACATTACCCTCCTCTTCTCACGGCGTTTAGGCATAGCGTTTATCTTCCTTCAGGCCGGCTTCAATTGGCCGTACTTCGATGCTTCCCAAGCGCGCCGAGGGCCATCTCGAGGCGACTTGAATGGCCTCGTTCATGTCAATTGCCTCGATCAAAAAGAACCCGCCGAGCGTTTCTTTGGTTTCGGCAAAGGGTCCGTCGGTGATGGAAATCTTGCCGTTGCGCACACGCACCGTCGCAGCCGTGCGAACACTTTGCAAAGGTTCGGCGGCAATGAGATAGCCGCCTTTCTTAAGCTCATCGACATAGCTCAGCGTCTCGGCCCTCAGGGCGGTCCACTCGCTTTGCGAGAGCGCATCGAGCTTGTTCTCCTCTTCATAAGCCATGCACAGGTATTTCATGATTTCCTTTTTCATGGTCAAGCGTTAAGGGAACATAATTATGGCTTTCCTATATCTCAAACCGCGAATTCGCGCTCATTCGCGGTTCAGGGCAATCCCGGAATCTCCACCACCGGCCGGACTTCGACAGTGCCTTTGAGCGCCATGGGAATCCGTGCGGCAATGCCGATGGCCTCATCGAGATTTTTTGCCTCAATCAAGAAATAGCCGCCGAGCTGCTCGCGCGTCTCCGCAAACGGGCCGTCGGTCACCAGCCGCTTGCCCTGGCGCAGGCGCACGCTGGTTGCAGCCGCGGTGGGATGCAGCGGATTGGCGGCCACATACTGGCCATTGGCATCAAGCTCATGCGCAAGTTGCGCAGACTCGCCGAAGCATTGTTCGCGCTCGGCTTCGCTCAAGGTCTGTTCATCATAGTAGATCAGGAGCATGTATTTCATGTTGGCGTCTCCATTCGTAAAAATAAAAAACTAGGTAAAATCCCAATAAATCGCTACCCCGATTTGCAGACAAGCTGCAAATCAAAGCTTCTGCGAAGCAACAAAAAACTATTCGGTGAATCTCGGTGTCTTTGGCGATAAAGCTTTTCCACCGAAATGCACAGAAGTCAATGAGCATCGCCGAAAAAACCTTTGGCAGGATGATTTATCGGCAGAATTATTTCAAATCGTTCTGCCGACAAATTATCCTGCCA
>QEVD01000021.1 GCA_003576975.1 Candidatus Zhuqueibacterota bacterium | reverse complement strand
TTGTTCCTGGCCGTTGACTTCTTGGAAGCAGAGAACGTCGGCGCGCAAGCGCAGCAATTGCGGACGCATCACCGCGATGCGATCCGCCAGAGTGGGCGATTGTCCCGGCTTGTCGTCGAGATTCTCCAGGTTGAACGTCACAATCCGAAGTGAGGTTGGCATACGCATATCCCCTTTCTTTTTGAAATGACAGCGGATTTAGCCCGATCGACGGAGTTTTCAATCTTGCATTTTGCATAAAAGGTTCCCATAAAACTCACCTCCTTCACAGTTGCTCACGACAACGAGGTCGCGGGTTTGAGCCATTCCACCAAGCGCTTTTCAATCGGGAATTTGTAGAAATCCTTTTCGCAACGCAAGCGTGCCAGCCGTTTGATCGGCCATTTCAACAAACTGCCATTCTCCGACCAGGCGAAGCGCTGATAAAATTTAAAGCGCTGCACGCGCTCCCATTTTTCTTGCGGCACCCACGGACCGTAGGATTCGACGTAATCGAATGCCGCCCATCCTTCGAGCGATTGTGGCATGGGATAACCGCTGTCGCGCACCAGATCGGCAATCGGCGAGCCGGGATAAGGTTGATAAAAAAAGATCACGGTTTCAAATTTCGGGCTTATCGCGCGCAAACGCTTGACGGCCTGCAAACTCGCCTCGACGCTCTCCGGAGATTCCTGCGGAAATCCCACGATGAACGGAAATATCGCGCCCAAGTCGAAACGCTTGCAGCGTTCCGCGGTCTCAAAAACCTGTTCGATCGTAATGTCTTTCTTCAACCAATTCAATGTTTGTTGATCGCCGGATTCCACTCCTATCATCACGCGGCGCAAGCCGGAGCGCTTGCACAGGGCAAAGAGATCATCGGACATGCGCACGCCCTGATCCGCGCGCAACGTGCCCGCCCAACTGAATTTCAGATTGCGCCGCAAAAGCTCTTCGGCAATGGCCGCGACGCGATCGGCATAGGTAAAGAACGTTTCGTCTTGAAAGTTGAGATCATCGAAAGGAAAACGATGCCAAAGATGTTCGAGTTCTGCTCCCATGCGTTCCGGCGCGATCGCGTTCCACTTGCGCTTGAAGACGTAGGGGTCGGCGCAAAAGGCACAGCGAAAATAGCAGCCAATCGATGAGATGTAATCGAGTTGGCGGTGATTTTTGCGGGCGTAATATTTTTCCACTGGAATCAATTCGTAACGCGCCAGCGGAAAATCATTCATGTCGCGCAACGGGCGAGCGGCATTTTGATGAATGGTTTTGCCCTCACGAAAAGCTATGCCGGCAACTGACCGCAAGTTTTCGTTTGCGGCAAATTTTTCAACTAATTCGCGAAACGTTTCCTCGCCCTGGCCTTGCACCGTGATGTCGATGGCTCGTTCCGCTAAACATTCAGTTGGAAAAAGCGAGGGATGCCAGCCGCCCCAGACGACGGGCAAATCCGGACGCAGCGCTTTGACGGCGCGCGAGATCTGCAACGCATCACGAATTGGCGCGCCGGTGAGCACGGAAACGCCCAGACAAAGGGCATCCTGCAGGTGCAGCTGCAACATGCGCAGCGGATCGTCTTCGAGCCGGCCGTCAATGATGATTACCTCGAAACGCTCAGGGTCAAGGTTCGAGGCAATCGCAAGCAAACCCAAGGGCATCGTGAAGAACACGGATCTGGGATTGTAAAGCAAAATTTTTGATTTTGTGGTGGTCATTTATTTTATAATTTGCATCAAATCGGCGGATTGTTTAATTTTGGCGCATCCTTTTGCCGAAGATCAAATCAACACCTGGAGGGCATTATGACTGCTGAAACGATCATTCAAAAAGTGCGCGAAAAGCTAGGTTCACTCAATGCAAATGACGAACAGATTGTGATGAAAGCCTTAAAAATTTTACAATCCGGCGAAGCAACGTCAGATGCTATTTCTTCTGAAGAAGCCTTCATCAGCTCCAATATTACACCGGAAGAATATGAAGCTCTTCCCAGGCCTGATCGCCGCCGCTATCAAAGCGAAGCCGAGAAACGAAATCACCGCTGGATCGAACGGCAATTTCGAAATCTTGGCGCGAAATGGATCATGGTTATCGACGGCCAGGTCATCAGGCACGGGGCCACGCTCAAAAATTTCCCCGATTATGCCGAACTGCTTGCCATTTGTGATGACACCGGAAAATATCCCTTTGCGTTTCTCAGCCCACGAGTTTTTGCCATAGAGGAAATTCCGGCAGTTTGGCACAATACCAATGAGCCGGGTGATGCTTACCCGGCGCTGTCAATTGTCCTGACAAAAGATCGCAATCGTTTTGAAACAGAAACCGATCTGGATACAGGCGCGGTGGATTGCTACGCTTCATTGGAGTCACTAGCGGCAAGCGGAGTCGTCGAAATTCATCAAAAAGACATTGAATGGAGCTCACATCATTTAAGCGAGCCTTTCGATTATTTTGCGATCCCCGTATGGTTCGAGCTTAGCGACGACCACGGGATAAGCCATCGATGCAAAACAACAGTCATTTGTGTCGAAAATTGGCAGAACAGCCCATTCACTGCGATCAACCCCACACGCACTTTTCTGCTCGGACGCAGTGTCTTATTGGAGCTGCGCCCGCGGGTCGTCCTCGATTTCGAGGCCCACTCTACCCAAGTTTATTACTCCGTTAAGGCTAGCTGAAATATCCTTCTCACCATTCCACTTTCCAGCGTTTCTGCTTTTTCATTAAAATTTAGCCTTTTGCTGCTCCCGCTTGGGCACGGATTTATCCGGCGGCGCCACACGAAAGAAATGCGCCAAATCCGCGGGCAAAAGGTGATGCGGCGATTTTTCGAAAATGATGTCCGATCGTTCCAACGCGCGCGCGACGAGCGCCGAGCAAATGATTTGACGCTCGAAGATAAAATTAATTCTGCTGCCCAGCAGAAGATTGATTGAAATGCTGGCAAGCGTCAAATAACCGTAGCTGTGCCGCAAGCAGGATTCTGCGAATTTCACAATCTGCTCACGGTCGCGCTCGTCGGCATAGGCGTCGATATTCACCAAATGATATTCAATATCCCTGTACTTATCGAGGTGGCTGCGGCGCACCCCCTTGCCCACGGCCTCAATCAAACCGCCATTAGTCGTGACAATCAATGCGGCGTGCGACCAGCGATTGTGCTTGCGATTTTTGCCGCGATAGCGCAAAGACTGGCCGCAGCGAATCAGGCCGTGCACCCAACTTTTTTCATGCGATAAAATGAAGTCGCCGGGCTTGAAAGAATCCGGAGGCGCGGATTCACCGGGCCCATAGCGTTTATAAGTGGAATACCGTACGCCGGGTTTTTCCAACTTTTTCATAGGCGGCGAAATTGAAAAACAAGGTGATCACCGAAATTTCTGAACGGCCACTGCTCTGCAATTTTTTCCTCAGACGCAATCACCTTGTGCAGCAAGCGCGCGGACCTTTTGCTGACATAAGGCGGCGGTGCCAGCAAGCCGAGACTAAATTGCCGTTCTAGAATGAACTGCGGTTCAAAGCAAGAGATGATTTGCGCAGGAGTAAAGTAATAGGTTCGAATCGCATGCCGCGCCAGAGAGACGAGCGTGCCGGCGTCATCTGTTTTCCGCCGGAAGGCTTTGCGCACTTGCCCGTGCAAAAGATGATACCCAATCTCCCACGGACAAATGGGCGGCATATAAACAAACAAGACACGCGCGCCGAATTTCAAAGCGCGCGCCGCGTGTCGCGCAAATTTGTCAAGATGCGCGACGCAGTTAAGCGCGCCAAAATTGGAAAACAAGCCCTCATAAAGTCCGACCGGAGCCACGTGACGCAATTCTTCTGCGGCTGCCTGCACGAAGCTGACGCAGTGGGCGCAATCGGCGGCCGCCGCTTTTTCCCGGGCGATGAGCAGCATTTCAGTGGAAGGCTCAAGGCCAAGAACTTCGAAACCATGCTGCGCGAAAAACACAGCATCGGTGCCGGTGCCGCTGCCGATTTCAATCAGACGCTGGCGTCCGGCAAATGCAGCAAGCGCGGCCTGATGCACCCGGCGCCGCATCCATTGCAGAATCGGATTTTCAGCTTCAAGAATATCGTAGGAAAGCGCAATGTCATCAAAAGCGGAATGCATATTCGGACAACAAGATTTCTTCTTTACGGCTCAGAGGATTGGAATCTTACCAACAATACACTCAAAATGTTCACGGCTCAATAGCGTATTTCTGCGTTTAGAAATCAGTACAAGTCAATCTGAAGAAGCAAAATTTTGGAAGAATAAAAAAACGGGATTGATAGATATTTTCAGCGACTTCGATCAAATCTATCATCAATCCCGCCTTCGGGCTTACTTCCACGACGCCATATACGCCGTCAACGCTTCCAACTCCGCTTTCGAAAGCTTCTCGCCGAACTTGGGCATGGTGGAATCTTTTACGAACTTTTGCGGATCGACAAAGTGATCGTAGAGCCATTTATAGTCGCGCTTGGCGCCAACGCCGGCGAGCGGCACACCGCTCTCGTCGCCCTTGCCTTGAATCAGATGGCAATTGCGGCACGATTCTTTGACCATCACAAGACCGGCAGTCACAAAATTCTCGGGCGCCGCATCCGCTTCTTTACGACTGGCCAAATAAGCCGTGAGCGCATCCGCTTCTTTTTCCAGAAGCTTTTTCTGCGCGCGCGGGGATTTGGCTTCGCCCAGAACCAGGGCGAGGCTCAGATCCGTGGCGTGTTTGGCGTGACCGGCAGCGTCATAGTTGTTCTTGATGGCCGTGAACTCCTTGGCGCCTTGATTGTGACAGTCGCCGCATTTTTTCAAATTATAAATACTGCGCCCAGCGAGGGCTTCAAATGAAACGACTTTCGCTTTATCCTGCGCGAACAGCGTTGCGCCGGTTAGCAGTGCAGCAGCAAAAGCAATTGCCAGACTTCTCCGAATCATTGTTGCTCCTCCACAATTGGGTAAGTTATTCTTCCACCATTTGCAAATTCAATGCGATTGGTTTGTTTCAACCTCGGCTTGGCTGAGGTTTGTTGAGACCCGGGTCGTGAAAACTCCTGCAACGGCCAAGCCGTTGCAGGAACGTTAACTCAAAACCAGGAACAGCGTGGCGGCCTACGCCTCAATTGTTTTGTGCGCCGGCATTGATCCAGGCGGCAATTGAATCCGTTTCCGCCTGACTCAAAGCGCCACTGGGAGGCATGCGCCCGCCGACGCCGCCGACGCTGTTGTCACCGATGACTTTTAAATACAACACGCTGACATTGGCATTACCCGGAGCCGCACGAAGTTTTCCAGAATAATTAGGATTTGCTGAAGGTACGCCGGTTCCGGCTGCACCAATCAAGCTTAAATAAGAATCTCCACTTGCCAGCGACATGGGCGCGCCACCGCCGGCAACATGACAGCCGGCAAGAGCGCACTTCGGCGTGAAAATATTCGCTTGAATGCTGGACAATGTGGCTTGCAGCCCAGCGGGCGGCAGCGGGGCTGTTGCGGTATCATGTTCACAAGCCACAAACAAACCCGCTGTACTCAACAGCAAAAAACTTTCTATCAAGGTTCTGCGCAAACCCCTTGATCTCATAGTCAATCTCCTTGAGCAAGAACGTATGAATTGAGTTGATGAGTTATCACCCCTCCGCCGTTGGGCGCATCAAAATCCAAATGGGTAATTCAGAATACGATAAATGCTGAATCCGAGACGGAAATCGCCGTCGAGAATATCGAAATTGCCGCCGCTCATGTATTGATTCGTGGTGTTGCCGCCGGAATTCGACACCAGAATGTGAAACACGTGGCCGCCGGATTTGATTTCCACGCCGGCAGCAAAGGTGTCGCTAAAAGTCTGTTTGCCGTCTTTGAGATAAGTACCGCCGACAGTCAGTGCGGTGGCATCTCCGGAGACGATGGGCACGATTTCGGCGAACAGGCCGTATTTTTCATTGAAGGAATATTTTGCGCCCACGCCCATCGTCACCAGCGGATCTTCGCCGGAAACATTGACATTGCCGTTGAGCAGAACACCGGGCACAAAAGCGGCCGAGAGCTTGCGGCCAAATTGGCGCGTCACCGGAAGCTGCGCAAAAAGAGCAAAACGGTCGCCCGCCGTGCGTTTGAGATTTTGTGCGGGATTATCGGGATCGGCAATTCCCTTCAAGGTGGCCCAATCAACGCCCGCATAAAGCGCGGCAGAAAACGGCGTGCTGCCATCGGATTTCTGGCGGAACAACCGCCACTTGGCGCCGACTTCAAAGGTCGCGTTGATTTTGGAACGCGCACCGGAAATCAAAAATTTATCTGAAAAGGGAAAGGCAAGCTGCGTCATCATCGAAGCGCCGCCATCAAGGCCGAAAAGCTGATCGAAACCGACATTGGTCGGCGAATTGAAGCGATGCGCGATACGATACATGAACGCGCCCTTTTCGAAGGTCTCCGCGGTTTGCAGATTGGCGAGCGTCAAGCCCGGAAACGCCTGTACATATTCGCGCACGGGCATATCGACTTTCACATCCTGCGCCAGCGAATTGATCCAGCGCTCGACCAGCCCGATTTCCTGCGCGCTTAGCGGCTGGCTGCCTTTGGGCATGCGTTCGCCCTTGATACTGGCGGACCCGCGAATCTTGCCCATCAAGTAACTGTTGTTGGCGTCGCCCGGTTTCACGCGCATGTAGCGGGGCCAATCTTCGCTTTTCACGTTGATGAGGTTAGCTTTGAAAAATTCTTCAGTCAAGTCCAGGCCTTGCGGCGCCGTGGTGCCGGCGTGGCAGCCGGCAAACGCGCACTTGGCGTCGAACAGATCCAAGACTTGATCTTCCAACTCGTCCGGCCGGTTGGGGTAGGCGAATTTTATTTTTTTGGTTTTCTTTTTATCGGCATTATCAGCGGTTTTCGTTTCGCCGGCAAAGGCAAATTGCGCGCTGAACACGAGGATGATGAGACTCCAGACAATTTTAAAACCGCGTTGGTGAGATGGCATGTTCTGCCTCCTTCCATGTGAGGTTGAATTCCATTTCAAACAACTTCCAATATCAAAAGCTGCGCGTTCGTCTTTTTTTAAAATGATTCACTCTGCTTGGGCACATCAAACTTGTCCCGCGAAAAAGCGCGAAATCTTTTGCTGTGTTTCGTGTGTTCAGCGGGTTAAACAAGTTCATCGGCCAAAGCAGAATTGAACCGAGGCGCGACAAATAGTTGATGCTGAGGCGTAAACCGGTACAAAGCTCCCCCATGAGTTTTGCCAATCAAGCTCGATCTGTTCAGCCACGGCGGGGCCGCAGCCGAACAGATTGGGGTTACCGATCTTGATTGTCAAAATTCATCGAGTTCGCTGCTTTTGCGAGGCCGCTTATTGCACGACAATCGTTCCGGAGTTTTGATGCACGGTGCAATAATAAGGATATTGCTTCGCTTGTGTGAAGCGCACCGAATAAGTCTCGTTCGCCTTGAGCGGCGGCGACGGCGTAAAATCCGCGCCGGGATTCATGGGGGTGCCGCTGGTGACATCGTGAATGGTGTTGTCTTTATTCGTCCAAACCACGGTGGCGCCGGCCGGAACGGTAAGCGTGGCGGGATCAAATCCGCTCGCTTGAATCCAAACTTCATTATTGCCGCGCGCGGGTTGCAGGGGATTTTCCACACCACAATTGAGAAGCAAAACAAGCGCGCCGGCGGCGAGAATAAGCGTGGCGCCGATTTTATGATGCCGCATAGTTTTCCTCGACTTCTACGGTAACCTCCGTTAATTTTGCCAGCCAGGGGCGCATGCGCGCTTCCAATTTCGCTTTGAGACGGCCGCGATGATTGTTGGTGAACAGCTTGATTTGGCCGGCATTCGCGGTCACACTGTCGGTTTGCAAGTGCTGCGTCAAGCGTTGAATGCGACGACGATAAAAATAAAAAATCACTTTTTCAAGCAGGTTAAACGGTTTGAGCGCCAGCACAGTTTCGACAATTTTTCGCCGGCTCTGGTTGTCGCACTCGTCACCAGCGAACAGCCGGCCTTGTGCGAGGCGCCGTTCCACGCTGATTTGCGGCACATGATCGCGGGTCCACGAATTTTCCGCCCAGAATTGGCGAAAATAATCTGCGCCGCTCAACGGCAGCAGAAAAGCGATTTGATGCGCTACGAAGAAATCGCGCTCACTCCACACCAATTCTTCCGTGCCGATCAAACAATTCAAGCAAACCAAGCGGCGCATGCCCAGCAACTTCGTCAGCAGCACAAGTCCCAGGTACGTCGTCCACAGGCGCCGGTTATCAACGATCAGGCAAAAATCGAGATCGTCGCCTTCTTTGCCGTTTTCGAACGCCAGTGCGCCGGACAACGCCAGCCCCCGCACAAAGGGAAAATTTTTTATTGCCGCAATTATACGGCGATTTTGTTCGATAATCCGTCGGCTGATGCTGCTGCGCTGGCGGCGAATCTCCGGCAAGCGGCGGCGATCACTCAAAAAGAAATAGCCCTCCGACTCTGCGACGATTCCCCGCTGCTGCAGCCGTTGCAACGCAGCGCTGACCGCCACGCCGGAAGCACGGGCTTCCAGCAAGCCGTCGTGTATCTCGGTAAACCGCAGAGGATAATCAAACAAGTCCGCATACGCAATCGTGCGCAGCACAGCTTCGGCAACGTCCGTTGGAGAAGATGGAATGGCTTTGCTCGAAGTCGCGCCGTTGCGCGAACTCTTTGCTGCGCCGTTGGCCGAAAGATCAAAGACCGAAATCGTTTTTGCTGCGTGCAAACGTTCGTACAACGCCAGCAGCTTTTGTGCGGTGCTACGCCATGAAAACTGCTGCGCGCGGCGGCGGCCATAGGAAATCAATTCGCTGCGCAATGGTTGATTGCCCAGCAATTCTTCCATCTTGCCGGCCCAGGCCTCGGGTTCATTTTCACAGAGCATGGCGGCATGCCCGACCATCTCACGCATGGCGGAATTGTTCGCCGCCAACGTCACGGCTCCGCCGGCCATAGCCTCCAACGCCGGAAAGCCAAAGCCTTCATATAACGAGGGCAACACCACCAAATCCGCGGCCTGATACAAAGCGGGCAAATCCGCTTCGGCAACATAGCCCAAACATTTGACGCGGTTCTGCAAAGAACAGGCCGTGATCGCGTGCGCGACTTCCGCGCTGCCGTTGCCAGATTGGCCGGCCAGCAATAACACATAATCGTTCTGGCTGCGCTGGCAAAGCCGGTGAAAGGCATGAATCAGCATGCCGAGATTCTTGCGTTTTTCTGCGGTGCCCACGAAGAGGATATAACGGGAATCTTTCGCGTATTTGCGGCGCGCATCTTTTTTTTCTGCAAGCGATACCGGCGCAAAAAATTCTTCGTTCACGCCCGAAGCAATGGCCTGCACTTCGCCCTGCTGCTGCGGCAGCTTGCCGAAGCTGACAAGACGGTGAAAATCCCTGGCCGTCACTTCGGAGACCGCCAAAATGCCGTGCGCAATCCGCGCGGCGTGGAAGAATGTTTGTTGAAAATAGTATCGCTTGCCGGCCGGGTAAAATTGCGGATGCAAAAAGACGCCGAGATCATGAAATGTTGCGACGAAGCGCACGCCAGAGACGCGGTGTGGCAGCGTGTAATGCGTGCCGTGCCAAATATCGAGGCGGAGCCGTTGCGCTTGCTCTCCGGCGCGCAAATGTTGCCATGCCAAACGCATGGGGCGAGAATAGTCAGGAAGTTCCACCCGTCGCATGTTCGGCGGTAAATTCTCGAAATGGCGGGAATCCTGCGCCTTCAAAAAAATAAAATACTCGTTGTTCCGGTCGAGGCCAGCCAGGCCGCGAATCATGCCGTGAACGTAGCGTCCGGCTCCCGCTAACGACGGCGGCAAACAAGTGGCGTCAATTCCTATGCGCAAGGTGATCTCGTTTTTTGGTCGCGATGAAAGACATCTCCACACAAGTGGACTGACAAACTCAGGACCCGGCTTGCATCGTTTGCAATTGCATGTCTGAGGTTTGGTGTTCAGATTTCGTCACTGCAAACGCCAGCGCCTTTTCCTCTGCGGCAATGCGCACGCGCAACAGCAGCAGATTCAAGAGCGAGGCCGCCAGCAGCGTCCACCATGCTTGAAACAAAAATGGCAGCAAGAAGATTTCTGCAATTACTACACCATAATTCGGATGTTTGAACCAACGATACGGTCCGCGGCGACTCAGGCCGGCGCCCGGAATCACCAAAATTTTTGTGTTCCAAAATTTGCCGAGCGCGAGCAGGCACCAATATCGCGCCATTTGCGTTGTTACTAGCAAGACTAAAATCACCGGCCATTGCGGATGCAACTGCGGGCCGCGCGCAAGTCCTTCTATCGCCAAACTTATGAAAAATCCAGTGTGTAGCGCGACGATGAAACGATAATGCGAAGCCCCGAATTCCAATGCGCCGTGCGCGCGCAACCAGCGTTCGTTGCGCCGCGCCCACCACAATTCTGCCAGACGCTGCAGTGCGAGCAAGAGCAGTGTGAGGAGCAACATCTGCTGCGGCAAAGTCATTGGCATTGTCCCAAGATCATCTCGGTTGAAAACCCGGGCCCAAGCGTGGTGGAAAGCACTCGACTTTCGGATTTGTAATCAGAAGATGTAAGATACTCGCGCAGCACAAACAGCACGCTTGCGCTAGACATGTTGCCGTATTCGCGTAAAATTTTCCACATGTATGAGGTTTTCTGCGGCGGCAGGTTCAATGCCTGTGCATACGCCGCGATCACTTTCGCGCCGCCCGGATGCGAGAGAAATTCCGCAATGTCGGCCAGCGTCAACTCACAGGTTGCAAGAAATTGCAGTATCGAAGGCTTGGCGCAGTCACGCACGATCGTTGGAATATCTTTCGAAAACAAAACTTTCAAGCCTTCATCGTTCACTTCCCAGCCCATCACCTCCAGAGTATCGCGCCAGGTTATGGCATGTGAGGCGTCGAGGCGGAGCGCACGATTGCCGGCGGGTTTGCAATCATCGCCGGCCAGCAGCGCCGCGGCAGCGCCATCGCCAAACAGCGAGGTTGCAACAAAATTGCTCTTGGAAAAATCATTGCGGATAAATGTCAAGCTGCACAATTCCAGCGCGATCACCACGGCGCGCTTGCGCGGATAGGCTTTCAGCCAATCTGCCGCGCGCGCCAAACCTGCCACGCCGCCGGCACAACCAAGCCCCCAAAGCGGCGAACGCCTGATCGAAGGGCGCAAGTGCAACACGTTCACCAAATGCGCATCAATGCTGGGTGTTGCCAGGCCAGTGGTCGAAACAAAAAACAAATGATCAATATCTTGCGGAGTGATTTGAGCTTGCTGGCAGAGTTTGCGCACGGCCTCGCTGGCCAGCCGGATGGCATGTTGGGTGTATAAAGTGTTTTTTTCGCTGAGGGAGTGCGGCTTGCCATACCACTCGACGGGCATGCAAAAATGACGTTTGTCAATCCCGGTGTTTGCAAAAATGGGGAGAAGGCGTTCGACGTTTAGAGATGAGCCGCCGAACAACTGCTGCACAAAATCACTGACAAAATCCTGGCGGTAAACATTTTCTGGTACAATGGTTTCGATACCTGTAATCGAGGGCATCTCGCCGTTGCTCCCGTGGCTATTGAGATCGATTTCGCGCGGCGCAGAAGGCGGTCGTGCATCAAAAAAGTGGGGCGAATATCTTCACAAAGCGGACAAAATGCAAGCTCTTTTTGCCAAACAAAAAGCCCCCGAAGAATTTCGAGGGCTTGTGCAAAGCAGTATGGTATTACCGTTACCGGCTCAACCGAGATATTTGCGCAGCGGCTCCAAACGTGAACGGTGCCGCAAGCGCCGCAATGCTTTCTCTTTGATTTGGCGCACACGCTCGCGCGTGAGCTTGAAATGCTCGCCGATCTCTTCGAGCGTCAACGGACGATCACCATCAAGGCCGAAGTAAAGCCGAATGATTTCCGCCTCGCGCGGCTTGAGGGTCGAGAGCACTTTGTCAATCTCGACTTCCAGCGACTCCTTCATCAACGTGTCATCCGGAGGCGCGTAGCGGTCGCTCTCAATGACGTCCAGCAGGCTGTTGCCTTCTTCTTCTTTGAAAGGCTCGTCAAGCGAAAGATGGCGCGCCGAGGTTTTCATCACGTCGGCAACTTCGTAAGCGGAAATTTCCATCTTGTCGGCGATTTCGTCCATGCTCGGTTCGCGGCCGAAGCGCTTTTCCAGCTCTTCGAGCGCGCGGCCGACTTTGTTAATCGCGCCGACACGGTTGAGCGGCAAGCGCACCACGCGGCTCTGCTCGGCCAAAGCTTGCAGAATCGACTGGCGAATCCACCAAACCGCATAGGAAATAAACTTGAAACCGCGCGTTTCATCGAAACGCTGCGCCGCCTTGATCAATCCCAAATTGCCTTCGCTGATCAAATCCTGCAACGGCAGACCCTGGCCCTGATACTCTTTCGCAACGCTGATGACGAAGCGAAGATTGGCTTTCACCAATTTATCCAGCGCTTTGCCGTTGCTTTTGCGAATCAGGCGAGCCAATTCCACTTCTTCTGCCGGCGCCAGCGGCGAGTATCCGCCGATTTCTTCTAGATATTTTTCAATCGACTGTTTCGTCCGGCTTTCAGTGACTTTGCGTTTTTTTGACATATCAACTTCCAATCAATCAAGATGCTCGTGTCCCGTAGTCAGTCTCTCTAACTGTGCGAAAGGTATAGACGAAAATCCCACGAGAAAGTTTTGCGTCCGTTATGACTAAAATTAAACGACACCCTCCCAGGGCTGCCGTGCTACAAATACAAGCTTCGAAATGGCTATGCAGAATTGATGCCGAACTTACTTCACACGCAACCGATTTGCCCGGCGAATGGCGTTTTCGCGGCGCAAACGCTTGCGTTGGCTCGGTTTTAAATAGTACGTCGACTTTCTAAAGTCGCGCAAGACGCCCGCGCGATCACATTTGCGTTTGAAACGAACAATGGCGCGATCAAGCGATTCCTGCGATCCAACGATGACTCTGACCATATTGTCACCCCTTTCTGTTCTCTTGTTGTCCTAAAAGCCAGACAAAATCAAAAAACTTAACAATTTTAATTGCCTGACTACTCCTAAACTGCTTGGCAAGAGAAAAGTTCCCCAACCAGGCGGGCAAGATCAAAGCTAAAGTCTTTCAAATTATATAATTATATTACACTTTCGTCAACCCCACCCAAACGGCGCTCCGTCATGAGAGCACTCGTGACCAAGACGCCACAGCTTAAAGAATGGTTCTAAAAAAAGTTACGAAGTTAACTTAAAATAACTATCATTTAACTTGCCTTGATGTAACTGTAAGAAATTCCGAAAGAACAGGCCATTCGTTTGCATTTTTTTTTAAGCGCGGAATATACAGCAATAAACTCTCTTTGTCAAGCTAGTGACAATTATTTATTAATTCTGAAGCGTTTGTTTTTATACCGGCAAGAACACGAAGAAAGTGCTGCCGCGCCCCAACTCGCTTTCCACTTTGATGACTCCACCGTGCTCTTCGACAATTTGCAACGCCAGCGCCAGGCCGATGCCGCTGCCCTTTTCTTTCGTCGAAAAATAAAAATCAAAAATTTTTGTCAAATTCTCCCTCGCAATGCCTTTGCCGGTATCGCGAAACGAGGCAACAGCGAACATGCGCTTATTATCGTCGATGGATCGCCGCGCCACCGTCTCAATGCCGATGGTGAGGCGGCCGCCGCTGGGCATGGCCTGCACCGCATTGATGAAAATATTCAAAAACACCTGGTGAATTTTGTCAGGATCGACCTGCACTCTCACCTCCGGTGTGCGATAATCGCGCTCGACGCGAATGCCTTTCTGCAGGGCCTCCGGCGCCTCCATTTTGATCAATTCATCTAACAAATCGCTCAAGCGTTGCGATGATTTCTTGAGTTTCGGCGGCCGCGCAATCAGCAAAAAGTTGCTCACCAAATCATCCACGCGGCGAATTTCGGAGGACAGGATTTGATGATAATGCTCGAGTTTTTGCGGATCGAGATCTTCTCTTGAAAATTCGCGGCGCATCAACTGCAAGTTGATCACCATGGAGTTCAGCGGATTGCGAATTTCATGCGATAGCACCGAGGACAGCTTGTTCAGCGTCTCCAGGCGCTCGGCGCGCTTCAGGCGATCCTGAAAACGGCGCAAGCGGCGTGTCATGGCGTTGAAATGCAGCGCCAGCGTGCTGATTTCATCGCGGCCCAGGCGGCGAATCTTGTGTTTCAATCCGCCCTTGGATATCTCGGCAATACCGCCGATCAATTCATTCACCGGCTTGACGATTTGCTTGGTATAAACGGCGGCAATCAGAGCGGCCACCAACACGCTGCCGATCATGAGCAGCAGAATCTGCAACTCCATCACGCGCGAGGGCGCGAAGGCTTCGCGCACCGGCTGCTGGATGACGGCAGCCCATTGCTGTTCGACAATCGGCGCGTACGCCGCAATCATCTCAATGCCGCTGCGATTGACATAGGTCCTGTTGCCGCTGCGCCCGGCAATGGCTTCAGCGATGATGGCGCTTTCCTCGAAACGCCGGCTTTCCAAAACCTCGCGCCGGTCGGTGTGCGCGATAAACTGCCCGTCTGCGCGAAAAATAAACGCTTCACTTTTGTTGCCCACGAGATTGCTGTCGACCAGCGCCCAAATTTCTTTCAAATCGACTTCGGCGAGCAGGTAGGCATTCACTTCATCGAAAACGACAACCGGCTCGGCAATATCCATCAGCGGCAATTTCTCACTGGAAATATATACCGGCGAGGTATAGCTCTTGTTGGTTTTGATCGTCTTTAAAACGTGTTCGCCCGTAGTGTGATGGTTGGAGGCGCCGAACGCGGTGGAACGGCTCACGCGGCCGAGGGTATCCAGCAGGGAAATTTTTTTGAAGATGGGGAATTCGCGCACGATCTTGTTGATGACGAGTTCCTGCCCGATGCGATCGTTGGTAAAAAATGCCGGGCTTTGCGCATTGATGCGCAAAATGTCGCGCGCGCGCCCCACCGTTGCGCTGATCAACGAAGACGATCGCCGCGCCAGTTGCAGATTGCGGTCCAAAATCGTTTCGCGAATGGCCTTTTGCGCCGTGTGAATCAAAATCTGGCCGGTGATCAACAACGGAATCGTCACCAAAAAAATATGCGAGATGAGCAGGCGCGTAAACAGCCGGTGTCGCAAGGGAATTGACGGGACCTGCATATCAACATCCAACCTCAGGTTTGCAAAAATTACCGCCGGCGCGTTGCGGCAAAATCCCGATCACCGCAGGCGCCATTCATAAAACGGTTTGGGTTTGCCGTCGCTGTCGAGATAATCCGCATAACGCGAGGCATTGATAATATGCCACACCAGCCAGGGATGAAAGAGGAACGTGGCCGGCTGATCCTCCGCCAGAATCAATTGCAGCCGCATCATCGCCGTGCGAATGTCTTCGCGTTTCTCGAAATTGCGCATCACGGTCACGGTATGCTTGAATTGTTCGCTTCGATAGGCCAGAAATCCCGCGCCCGAACCGTCGCCGAAAAAATCAAGTATACTTGCCGGCGAATCGGCAAAACGATGCTGCAACAGCACGGCATCAAAGTGCCCGGCACTAAGGGAATCGTTAAGCGCGGCAGCGCTCAACGGCTCGGGAATGACGTCGATGCCGATTTGATTCCAATCGATCTTGATTTGGCGCGCGAGTTGTTCTTTTAGCTTGACGCCTTCTTGAAAAAACAGGCGGAACTGCAGCGGCCGGTTGTTCTTGATGCGAATATGATCTTTATTCATCTTGCCCCAGCCGGCGGCTTCCAGCAGCGTGATGGCCAGGCGCGGATCATACTTGATTTCTTTCACCGCCGAGGCAAAGAAATAACTCTCTTCTTCAAACGGCCCGCGGCTCAAATCGGCCTCGTTGAACAAATTTTGCCGCAAAAAATTCTTGCGATCGATGGCATGTCCGAGCGCACGGCGCACGGCCGGTTCACGCAACAGCGGATGGGAAAAATTATAACACAACAGGTCAACCGTGTTGCTGTCCGGTTTCAACGGCACGATTTGATAGCTCGGATCAGCATTTTGAATCTCCTCCGCCGACGATTTATTCGTGAGAATCGCATAATCGATTTTGCCCAACAAAATCTCGGAGATCAGGCTGCGCTCGCTGGTGAAAAAACGATATTCCACGCCGAGGGGGCGGCGAACTGGCGGAAACGAGGACGCAGGGATACCTGCAACGGAAGGCCTAAAAGCAAGAGATAATGAATAATTGCTCGATTGCACCACGGCAAACGGTTTGGCGTCCCCCTCATCCTTGACAAGATAAACGCTGTTGCGCATTTTGAGCGTGAGTTGGCGAATATCCTGCTCGCCGGTGAGCAAACCGACGACAACGCTGGGCTGCGACAACATGGTCTGTTGTGCCATTAGCGGCGTTGCTCCCGCCAGGGCTAGGAGCTTAATCATTCCCAGCCACAGCGCGAACAGGCGCACTTCGCGCAAAGCGTTCCGGTGTGCGCCGCCCGGCCATATCCGCAGACAAACGCCTGTACCTCGCCACACAAGCTCACGGCAAAACGGCCGGCTCATCTCCAGGCGCTGAAGGTTTATCCGCGGGATTCTTGAAAACCAGGAAGGAAAATTGTATAACAGTCGTATCAATTGCCCAACGGTATCCTTTTAAAATGATGATTGGCGAAAAACATTTCTAAAGATTTCAGCGGCGCGGGCAATATCGCCGGCTGCAATACCAAGATGTGTTACCACCCGAAACGACGAACTGCCCATCGGGGTTACCCAAACCCCTTCATCTTTCAAAGCGGCAATCGCAGCCAGGCAATCAGCTTGTTTATCGGCAATCGTAATCTTGATAATATTCGTTTGCACGCTGTTCAAATTGATCAACAACGACGGGAGGCGCGCGAGTTCCTCCGCCAGCATGCGCGCATGCGCATGATCTTCGCGCAGCCGCTCGTAGTGATGTTCCAGCGCATAAATCGCAGCGGCCGCCAAAATGCCGCACTGGCGCATGCCGCCGCCGAACATCTTGCGGAAACGCCGCGCCGTTTCGATAAACTCCTTTGTGCCGGCCAGCGCCGAGCCGGCAGGCGCGCCCAGTCCTTTCGAAAAACAAACCGACACGGAGTCAAAAAAAGCGGCGTAGGTGCGCGGCGCAACGCCGCTGGCAACACTCGCATTCCACAAGCGCGCGCCGTCCAGATGCATGCGCAAGCCGTGAACTTTAGCTAACGCAGAAATTTCCTGAATGCGCGCCAGCGGCCAAATCACGCCGCCGGCCAGGTTGTGTGTGTTCTCCAAAACAATCAGGCGCGTGCGCGGAAAATAAAACGTTGCCGGGCGTATGGCTTCCTGAACTTGCGCCGCTGTGATGACGCCCGCATCGCCCGGCAAAGGCCGGGTGGAAACTCCGCTCAAAGCCGCGGCGCCGCCCACTTCATAATCCAAAAAATGCGAAGCCGCTTCGCAGATAATCTCATCGCCGGGTTGCGTCTGGCATCGAATGGCCAATTGATTAGCCATTGTGCCGCTGGGCACAAACAGCGCGGCTTCTTTGCCCAGCAGATGCGCAATCCTCTCCTGCAGGCGATTCACCGTGGGATCTTCGCCATAGCCATCATCGCCGACTTCTGCCGCTGCCAGGGCTTGCCGCATCGCGGGCGTGGGCTTGGTTACCGTGTCGCTGCGAAAATCAATAATAGACATGGCGTTTTGCCTCTTAAAAAAACCGTTTACGTTATTGGTTTTCGCCCAAACTTGCAAGGGAAATCTCCCCGCATGATCCTCTCTTGTTTCTCAGTTTAATTTCATTATATTCACCAACACTTTTTTGATGGATGATCATGTGGTTTGACTGTACCTCAAGACTGCCAACCGATGTTTGCAACCTCGGTGTGACTACGGCAATACACGGCACTCTAACCGGAGAAAAGCGTGCAATTTTCAACGTTCATGCGCTTTGTCAAACTCGAGCATACGCTGTTTTCGTTGCCGTTGATTTTTAGCGGCGCCATCCTGGCCGCCGGCGGCAAAATTTCACTGCGCCTGACCGGCTTGATGCTGTTGGCGGCCGTGGGCGCGCGCACAGTTGCGCTCGCACTCAATCGCATGATCGATCGTCACCTCGACAAACAGAATGCGCGCACCGCCGTGCGCGAGCTGCCCGCCGGGCGCATGACGATCATGCATGCCTGGCTGGTGCTGCTCGCCGGCTTGATTTTATATTTTGTCAGCGCCGAATTGATTGGAAGATTCTGCTTGCTGTGGTCGCCGTTGCCGCTCGCGATCTTTGTTTTCTATCCTTACATGAAACGCTTCACCCCGCTGGCGCATTTCGGCGTTGGCCTGGGATTGGCGATGGCGCCGCTGGCGGGTTGGGTGGCGGTTACGCAATCGCTTGACAATCTCATGCCGGGATTTATCCTGGGTTTATTCACGCTGCTGTGGGTTGCGGGTTTCGATATCATATATGCAACATTAGACGAGCAATTTGACCGCCAGGCGAATCTCTACTCGCTGCCGGCTGTGTTCGGCCGCAAACGCGCCCTCGCAATTTCGGGACTCTTGCACGTTTTGGCTTTTCTGGTGTTGCTCGCGATTTTCATGCTTTATCTTCGCACACTTGCTGCGGCCCCGCTGCTGGCGGGCGCAGGATTCCTGCTGTATCTCGAACATGCCAAAGCCAACGACGTTGAGTTGGCTTTTTTTAAAATTAATGCCGTCCTGGGTTTCGTGGTTTTTGCCATGGTCATTGTCGGAGTCAATTTTCGATGAGAATAGCGGTCGGCCTCACCGGCTCCTCGGGCGCAGTTTACGCCGTCGAATTTTTGAAACAATGCCCGGGCGACAAATATTTGGTCGCGAGTAAATGGGGCAAAGTCGTGTTGCACGATGAAATGGGTTTGAGTGAGCGCGATCTGCAGCCGCATGTCAAGAAAATTTTCTCGAATGACGATCTGCATGCGCCGCTTGCCAGCGGGTCGAATAGCATCGACGCTTTCGTTATCATTCCCTGCACCACGTCAACTTTGGGTAAAATCGCTTCGGGCATCGGAGATACCCTGCTGACCCGCACCGCGCAAGTCGCGCTCAAAGAACGCTTTCGCATGGTCCTGTGCATTCGCGAAACGCCTTTGTCGTCATTGGCGCTGGAACAATGCCTCAAACTGTCGCGCGACGGCGTGATCATCATGCCGATTTCGCCGCCGCTGTATTTTTTGCCCAAAACGGTCGACGAGTACGTGAGAGCCTACGTCGATAAAGTGCTGGGCGTCATTGGCGTGCGCGCCAGTCGTGGCTGGCGCGCGGAAGAGTTGGAATGAGCGCCGGCCGCCTGATTGATGGCCCTCGCGTTGTTCTCAAAAATCTGATCAATCCGGGAGTTGTAATGAACCGTTTTCAAAATCTAAGCCTTGACGATTTTCGTGCAGCATTGACGCGGCCGCAGATCAGCAGCATGCAAATCATTCAGGCTTTTCTGGCCTTTGGCGTTGTGCTCTTTGCCGGGGTTGTGATACTCCTATACGTTTCCCTGGGCTCGCCGGAAAGGGAGTTGCCGCAAGATTTTGCCGTGCAAACCATCTGGCTCATGACCGTCGTTCATCTCGTGCTGGCGGTTATCATTTATCTGGCAGCGCCGCGCATTGAAAATCTTATCTACAAACAAGCAAAAAACAATACGGCTGCGACTGCAACCGCGATACCGCTCGCCGTGCAGGCGTTGGGCGTGATGAGAACGGCTCGCATCGTTCGCCTGGCTTTGTATGAAGGCGTGGCGCTGTTGGGTTTGGTGATATGCTATCTGGCGATGACGATGAACGTGCTTGTTGCGCATCCCCTCTATTGGGTGAATGCCGCAACCGCGGTGATCATGATCGCTTATGTTATATCGACTTTTCCAAATGCGGAGCGGCTCACAACTATTTTCCACGAAAAGCTGAGACAGGCGAGTTGAGATACGAATTCGGTAAAGTCCGGGCCGGCGGATCGCCTTTAAGAAATCAAAGAGGCGCATGTTAACGGCCGCGAAATTTTACCAAGAGCTGCGCTCAGGCTCTTCGTTGCCGCTGATTATCAGCGCAAGCGATGGCAATAAATATGTCGCCAAGCTTTGCGGAGCGGGAGACGGAATTTTGGCAAATGTGGTCGAATGGCTTGCCAGCAAGCTGGGAACGTTGCTGCACCTCCCCGTCGTCAGTCCGGTGTTTTTGGCAATACCCAAAACTCTCGATGATGCTTCATGGGATCCTGAAATCCGGGAACTCTTGCAAAAAAGTATCGGCGTTAACTTGGGCCTGCCGTATCTGGAAAAGGCCGAGACATATAGCGAGCGCGCCGCGCACACCGTGGACGAGAACCTTAAGGACGAAATTTTTCTCTATGATCTTTTTCTTCTAAACATTGACCGCAACCCTGCGAACCCCAATATGATCATTCATCAGGGCGAACTCCGGTGCCTGGATTATTCTTCTGCGCTGATGATCAGAAGCGCCCTCACGCGGGAGAACTACCGCGAGCATGTCCTGTTGCGCCACCTGAAACGGCATCCGTTTTATCACTCGCCCATCATGCCCTATCCTTTCATCAACAACCTCAGACAAGTCGCCGACAGCGACATTTCTCAAATCGTCAGTGAACTGCCGGAAGAATGGCTCAAACCATTGCAGATCGCAGCCGCGGCGGGTGAAGCCAGGGAGATTATTAGTGCACGCTTGATCGCCAAAAAGAATCACGGTGAAGTGTTGCTGCGCATGCTGGATATGCTGAGAATCGTGAAACACGAAACCGAGGAAGAACGGCACGCGAGAAGCTTGCAGAATCGACTGGCGTTCGAACAAAAACACGGAAAGATTTAATAAATCGAACGTGACCATTCAGAAGTTTTTTAAATAGGCCAGATATTCTGGGACATAATCGCTTGCGCCTTTATCACCGGTACGCACAAAGATTTATGAGGCGCCACGCAAGTTGATCAGCAAAAAGGTTCAGACGCAATGGCGTCGCTAAACGCTCTGACCAAAGATTTTCTTCGCTTGAGCCAGGATTTTCCGAGCAAATCACTGGTGCGCTGGCGCAATTGGCAGCGCCGCCTCGGCCCGGCTCGCATCCTGATGGCCAGCTTTGGCGGCCTGATTTTGCTCGGCACATTTTTATTGACGCTCCCGGCCGCGTCCCAGGGCGATCCTGTCGGCTTTATTGATGCGCTGTTCACGGCCACCTCTGCCACCTGCGTCACCGGATTGACGGTGGTGGACACCGGCAAGACATTTTCACTCTTCGGCCAGAGCGTCATTCTTGCGTTGATTCAACTGGGCGGCCTCGGGTTGATGACGTTCTCATCGTTCTTCATGTATCTCTTGGGCGGAGGCCGCCTTTCGTTGGGCGGCCGAGATATTTTACAAGAGACGCTCAGCCAGGGGCCGATGCAAAACTTGAAAGCGCTGCTCAAAACCGTTTTTCTCGCGACGGTTGTGATCGAAATTACCGGCGCGTTGTTGTTGACTCTGTGTTTTCTGCGGGATATGCCCGTCACTTCGGCGATTTACTACGGGATATTTCACGCCGTTTCAGCATTCTGTAACGCGGGTTTTGCGCTCTATGTCGACAATCTTGAAGCCTTCAAAGGCAACGCGCTGTTTAATTTCACCATCACCTCGCTCATTATTTTGGGCGGGCTGGGCTTCGTTGTCATTTTCGAGATCAACCGCAAACGCCAGCGTCCCCAGTACCATTTGTCGCTGCATGCGCGGCTCGTGTTGCGGATGACGGCCGGCCTGATCATTGCCGGCGCCGTGGGCATCTTTGTGCTCGAGATCACAAATACATTGGAAAAGTTGCCGTGGGGTGAGAGGATTTTATCCTGCTATTTTCAATCTGTCACCGCGCGGACTGCCGGCTTCAACACCCTGAGCGTGGGCACGCTGACAGATGCGACTTTACTCTTACTGATTGCATTAATGTTCATCGGCGCCTCGCCCGGCTCGTGCGGCGGCGGCATCAAAACCACGACGGGCGCGGTTTTGCTGGCGTTCATTCGCGCGCGCTTTCGCAACGAGGAGAACGTTCACCTGCTGCATCGCCGCATTCCGAGCGATGTTCTGGCGCGGGCCATTTCCGTTGTCTTTTTTTCCGCCGCGCTCATTATGATTTTCACGTTCCTACTTCTATTTTCCGAAGCCGCCAGCATTTCGCATCAACAAAGCCGCGGCATTTTCTTGGAATTGTTTTTCGAAGTCACTTCGGCGTTTGCCACTGTCGGCTTGTCAACCGGCATCACGTCCAGCCTCGCGCCGCTGAGCAAGCTGTTGATCACGCTGGTGATGTTCATCGGCCGCCTGGGCCCGTTGACCGTTGCCATTGCCGTCGGCAAAGAAGCAAAAACGCGCTTCACCTATGCGCAGGAAAACGTCTTGATTGGATAAGCATTAAACCCAATACCGTTCACTTAGGATTGTCCGCGAATGCACGCCAATAAACGCGAATTTTAAAATTAGCGGATATTCGCGTTTATTGGCGGTTCCCCAAATGAGTAAGTTATTTAAATGGCGTTCCTTAGTAATCCGGCCCCCTTGTGAGGCACTGCAGGAAAATTGAAACTATTTGCGTTAGCATCGGCCTACAAGGGGCCGAGACTACGAACGAAATGTAAAGTGAACGGTATTGGCATTAGACCTGTATCTGAATTTTTTAAAGGGGCTTTACATGCGAAGTTTTGCAGTTATTGGACTGAGCAGTTTCGGCTATCATCTTTGCAAAAATCTTTCCGAATTGGGCGCGCCGGTAATGGCGATTGACGTGGACGCCGAGAAAATCGACGACATCAAACCGTTCGTGCAAAAGGCCGTGGTCGCGGATGCGAAAGACAAGGACACGCTCAAGAGCCTGGGGATGGAAGATATCGATGTCGTGGTGGTGACGGTGGGCGAGCCGATCGAAGTAAGTATTCTCATCACACTTTATTTGCGTGAAATCGGCGTGAAAGAAATCATCGCCAAAGTCATTACCGAAGATCACGCCAAAATTTTGGACAAGCTCGGCGTCAGCAGCGTTGTGTTCCCGGAACGCGACATGGCGAAGCGCATTGCCTATACGCTGCGGCGCTCGATTCTGCTCGACTATGTGTCGCTGGGCGAGGGTTACAGCATCGTCGAAATGGGCGCGCCCTCAGACTGGCTCGGCAAGCCGCTGGCCGCGCTCGACGTGCGCCGGCAATACAACATTCAAATCATCGTGATTAAAGATGTGTTGTCCGACAAAGTCGTGAT
>QEVD01000525.1 GCA_003576975.1 Candidatus Zhuqueibacterota bacterium | reverse complement strand
TGCTGCCACAGCGCGGCAAGGCCCTGGGTTTGATCCGTTTTGAGGTAGGCTCAGCCACAGATCGTTGATTCTGCGGCGCTGTGGGCGCTTGTTTAAGGCTTTTTTGAGTGAATTCACGTTATCAACCAAATTTCTAATCAATGGAGATTTAATCATGAGAATCCTGTTCGAAGTTGTTGGGCACGACCAAGAAGTCGCTAAGTTTCCCAAGAAAAACGGCGGAACTGAAGAAGTTCCACTTTTTTGGTTTTCCGGTGTAGACACGGACTTTAACGACGAATTGATCAAGGTCAAAGTCTATCGCGATTTTCAGAAGCTGCGCGACATCGTTCGCAAGGGCGTCAAGCTGCATGTGAAGTTCAAGAACATCCGGCCCGCGAACAAATGGGAACGTTGCATGGTGATCACCGCCAATGAAGGGGACATCACTATTCACCAGGCTGAGGCCGAGCGCAAGATGGCTGTGGCCGGAGGTGCGTGATGGTCAAGGCAATTGCTGAACTTGAATTCGGCGACTACTCGGCGCGGCATCGCTGCATTTGCTGCGGCCAGCCGATGCAGTTGATTCGGGATAACGGCTTTGCACGCTTGAGTTGCCCGGAGTTTATTTGCGGCTATCGCGAGCATGAGAGTTATGTCATTCCGCTCGATTGGATGGTGCGCGCGCTGGAGATTCTCGCCGAATATCAAATGATGTTGCGCAGTCTTCAGGGCATCGCAGCGCATTAGTGTAACACGAGGCGCGGGGAGATGGTTTTGGCTTTTCAAAAAAGAAATGTGCAAAAGTCTTTTACAATCTCCCCGTTGTCGTTTCAACAGTCGTCAAACGCGGACTAAAAACGAAAGCACAGGTGAAAACATTGGCGCGCTCTCCTCCCCTCTAACCGCAGCCGTTGAACGCGGGGCACTGTCAGAAGCCTAACCCGGGCCGGCATTCGCGCCCAACGTTCATTTATGCCGAGGCTGGCGCTGTGGCCGGACGTGGACGTTACTCCGAAGCCGTAACAAGGCTTTTCCTAAACCACCGGAAACCGCGAGCCGTCATGCGAAGAAGTGTTTTTGCTTTCAGTACGAAGCAAATGACTTGCACTGTCTCCAAGCGAGCGGTTTCCGGTGGCTCAGAAGGTAGGACACCTTCTGAAGCAACCAGGACGGTTCTCGTAGTGGATCACCGAAACTTAGTGAGAGGCAAGAAATGAGTAGCAGCAAACGCAAACAGAGAAACAGGCTGGTGCCTTACTTCCTGCTCGACTTCATCCGGTTTTTGTTCGCTTACAAAGTCTTGCGGCTTTATGATCGCATCAAAGTGATTGGGCGCGTGTTGTTGCGCTGGTTGCTGGCGTTTTATGCGCCGTTTTATCTGTGGCTCTTGGCGCGTTTGGTCTCAAACTATTGGACGGCAAGCGCCGGGCCGTTCGATCTCATCAAGCCGGCCTGGCTCGGATACTTGCCGACTCCCTTTTTCTCGCCAGTCTCAGGCAATGCCTTGAACTGGCTTTTTGTTTTGTTGCTTGCTGTCTTGTGGACGCTGGCCGGCGTGGCCATGCTGAACGGGCTTACGGAGAGAGTGATAAACGCGGAACGAATCGAAGAACGCTGGCGCAAGGCCTGTTTGCATGTTGGGCTGGTCACTGAAACCAATCTCACCGGCGAGGACGTGAAGGAGTTTCCGGCTGTAATCTCCGCGAGTGACAAGGTTTTGATCATCGAAGGCAAGGGCTACACGCCGGAAAAAATTCGCGAGCGCCGGGCTGAGCTTTCTTCGGCGATGGGTGTTTTCATCGGCGATGTTGCATTTGCCCGCAAAAAAGACGGCTCGACTTATCCCAATTTGCTCGAGGTGTCATACTTCCCCACGGACTTGCCTTCACTTATTCCTTTGCAGCGGGTGCCGGTTACAGGCAATGTCGTTTTCGGATTATCAAAAAAAGGCTGGCAGGGTTTCAATCTCGAGGAGCTTGTGCATGTTGGCGTTTGCGGTATGACCGGGCAGGGCAAAAGCGTATTCTTGCGTAGCTTCATGACGCAAGTCTTTGTGGTGAATCCCGAGGCGTGCATTGTCGGCATCGACTTCAAGGGCGGGGCGGAGTTTGCGTTTTTCGACAAGCTGGGAAGGAATTTCGTTTTGATCATGGAGCATGAAAACGCGGCGATGGTGTTGGCGGAGTTGTTTGCCGAGTATCAACGGCGTGCGGCTTTGCTCGCAAACAGCACTTGCGAAAGCGTGCAGCAGTTGCCCGGCATTGCGCCGGTCATTGTGGTCATTGACGAAAGCGCAGAGTTTTTTGATAGCTCGTTGGTGGATAAGAAAACATTTGAACGCTCGACGTTTTACATCGACAAGCTGGCGCGTTTGGGCCGGGCAGCGGGCATTCATTTGGTGGTGTGTACGCAAAGGCCGACTTCAACCGATGGCGCGATCCCTCCGCGTATTCGCAGCATGCTGGCGACAAGAGTTGTGTTTCGCGTGGAGCAAAAGGAAGATAGTATCGCGTTTCTCGGTAATGCCCAGGCCACGAAGTTGGCGGAAGTGCCAGGGCGATTCCTGCTCAAAAATGGCGGTGAGTTGATGGAATGCCAAGCGCCGTATGTGAGTAAGGCAGAGGCTAAAGAGATTCTCGCCAAGTTGCCGGCAATGAATGGAAGTGAGTTGGTGAGCAGGTTAAAAAGAGTTTCTTGGCAAAGCCGGGAGCGCTTGGCGGTCGCTGCTTGAAAAAGAGTGCGGAGATATGAGAATGATTGGCAGTCACGCGCTGAGGACTGCGCCCGCGCAGTCCGTCAAGCGCAATGGCGGAGGCTGGCGTGAGTGCTTGTTTTTATTGAAGTGCATCAACAGTACTAGTATATGTATAAGTACTTAAAAGTACTGCCTGCCCACTCCTAATAAGGCAGGGCTTGAGCGTAAATCAGATGATGGTGTCCAATGGCTAAGGTGGCGGTAAATGTCCGAGAGTCAGGTAAAAGTGTGTGAAAATGAGAGGGCGGTGGATGAGTTTGTTTTGTTAGCTTCGGGTGTTGATACGCTGTGTTTATTCCTGGACTGTGGGCCGCTGATTGATTGGAAAAGTATCGTTGAGCAGATAGAGTATTATGATTATGACCAGAGTTTTTCTCTAAAAGGTGTGTCGTGCATTCGTGAAAAAGCGTGGATGAAAGCCTATCCGGTGTGCTTGCGTATAGGACAGTTCCTGTTCTTCGTGCATCGGCAGTCGGCTTATATCAAGTTTCTCGCGCTCGGTTTTGAAATGCGTGGATTTGACGGCATGC